>NZ_JAUSME010000083.1 GCF_030645555.1 Herminiimonas sp. | reverse complement strand
ACTGCACCTTCTCGCCGCCCTTCAATACCGGGCGCGCCGCATCCGTCAACTTCAGTGCGCTATACGATTCATAGTCGACGCTCACCAGGCCTAAAGCGATCGATTGCCGCAGAATCGCGCGCCATTCGGCTTCGCTTCTATCCGAACCGATACCGAAGGTGGAAACCTGTTCATGCTGCCATTGCTTGACCTTGTCGCTATCGACGCCACGCAACACATCCAGCACATGCATGGCGCCAAAGCGCTGGTCGACGCGATAGATCGTCGACAGCAGTTTTTGCACTGCAATGGTGGCGTCGAATGAGCGCGGCGGATGCAGGCAGGTGTCGCAATTGCCGCAAGGTGCAGAGGACTGGCCGAAATAATCGAGCAGGCGCTGGCGCCGGCAATGCAGCGTTTCGCACAAACCCAGCATCGCATCGAGCTTGACGCCGAGGACGCGCTTGAAGGTTTCATCGGCTTCCGACTCATCTATCATGCGGCGCTGCTGCACCACGTCCTGCAAACCGTAAGCCATCCACGCATTGGCCGGGGCGCCATCGCGACCGGCACGGCCGGTTTCCTGGTAATAGCCCTCTATGCTTTTCGGCAAATCCAGATGCGCGACGAAGCGCACGTCCGGCTTGTCTATGCCCATGCCGAAGGCAATGGTGGCGACCATCACTATGCTTTCTTCGCGCAGGAAGCGCGCCTGGTTCTTGCTGCGCGTCGCGTAATCCATGCCGGCGTGATACGGCAAGGCGGCGATGCCGTTTTCGCACAGGAATTCGGCCGTCTCTTCTACCTTCTTGCGCGACAGGCAATACACGATGCCGGCGTCGCCCGCGTGCTCGCTCTCGATGAAATCCAGCACCTGCTTGCGGCCGTTGGCTTTTTCGACAATCTGATAACGTATGTTGGGTCGATCGAAAGACGAGATGAACATGCGCGCATCATCGAGCTGCAGGCGATGCGCGATTTCGGCGCGCGTCTGGTGATCGGCGGTGGCAGTCAGCGCAATGCGCGGCACATTCGGAAAGCGCTCGTGCAGCACCGACAGCTTGATGTATTCGGGACGGAAGTCGTGACCCCATTGCGAGACACAGTGCGCTTCGTCTATCGCAAACAAGGCAATCTTCGCGGCTTCCAGCATGTCGAGACAGCGCGGCGTCATCAGGCGCTCGGGCGCAACGTAAAGCAGATCGAGGTCGCCGCTGCGCAAGCGGCGTTCTATGCGTGACGATTCTTCAAAGGTCTGGGTGGAATTGAGGAAGGCGGCACGCACGCCGACTTCAGCCAGCGCATCGACCTGATCCTGCATCAGGGCGATCAGCGGCGAAATGACGACGCCGACGCCATCGCGCAGCAGCGAAGGAATTTGATAACACAGCGACTTGCCGCCGCCGGTAGGCATCAGGACCAGCGCATCGCCGCCGCGCATGACGACATCGACTATCTCGGCCTGTTCGCCGCGAAAAGACGCATAGCCGAAAACCGATTCGAGTACATGCAGCGCCTGCGCGCCGAGATCATCGTGCTTGCTCATTGCGCTTGCTTGCTCATTGCTGTTGCCTACTCTGCCCACACTACCCATCCGTAATGCGCACTGAGCAAAATAAACAAGCCGAACACGATGCGGTAATACGCAAAGAAGGTGAAGTCATGCGTGCTGATGTAGCGCAGCAACCAGCGTACGCACAGAAAGGCGGAAACGAATGCAGCCAGCCCACCGAGACCGAACAAGGGAATGTCGGCCATCGACAGCAGGGCCCTGTCCTTGTAGACGGAATAAACAGTGGCGCCCATCAAGGTCGGGATCGCGAGGAAAAACGAAAACTCAGTCGCTGCCTGGCGCGACAAACCGAAGAACATGCCACCTATGATGCTGGCGCCGGAACGGCTGGTGCCGGGGATCAGTGCAAACGCCTGCGCGCAGCCAACCTTGAAAGCATCCAGCAGCGTCATGTCCTCGACCAGCTCGACCCGCGCCGGGCCGCTCGCATCCTTGGTGCGACGCTCTACCCACAGGATCAGGAAGCCGCCGACGATGAAAGCGATCGCCACCGGCACCGGCGCAAACAGTTTTTCCTTGATCGCCTTGGCAAATACCAGGCCGAGCAAAGCCGCCGGCAAAAATGCCACGATGATATTCATCGAGAATTTCTGCGCCTTGCGATCCGTGAACAAGCCCGCCAGAACGGCGGCAATTTTCACCCGGTATTCCCAGCAGACAGCCAGCATGGCGCCGGTCTGGATTGCGATTTCGAATACCTTGACCTTGGGACCGGTGAATTCCAGCAGGCTGCCGGCAAGAATCAAATGTCCAGTCGACGATATCGGCAGGAATTCCGTCAAGCCTTCGACGATGCCCATGACGATGACTTTGAGCGCGAGTATGAGGTCCATGGCGATGTGCAGAGTAAGTGAAAAGGTAATAAAAAACCCGCCGGTTGTGACGCCGTACGGGTTACAACGTAGTCGATGCTGCTGTGTCGCCGACACGCGGCGACTGCTACAGCCAGCGTTATCCTGCGGGCTCAAAGCTTAGCACGGGAGCCGCTTCCTGTATTGGTTTTGGCCGATTAAAACCGCTCTTGCCCAGGTGAAATTCAGGGCACCAGAATCACACTGCCGCCGCTTGAAAAATCATTTGCGCCTCATGCCGCAGTCAGGCGCTCCAGCGTCATCAGGTAAAACATCGCATCGCCGCGCGTCGCGCCGCACATTTCAAGTTGCGGCTGCAGGCTGGCGCACACGGCCGGCCGTTCCGGCAGACCGAATATCCGGCAGCGTTGTTGATCGTCGAGTTGCACGCAAGGCACTCCCGCCGGCTTGCCATTGGGCATACCGGGGATAGCCGATGAAATCGACGGCGCAGTGCAGCAGGCGCCGCAATCGGAGCGGCAGTGTAAATTGGTCATTCCTTGATCATTCGGCAATTTATTCAACCAAGCCATGCAATGTGTGGCGTGAGCGGGTGCAAGCCGCGATTTTACAGGGGATAGCGGGGAGTGGCGCTTGACGCTGCGCAGGTGGACGCTTAAAGTACCGGGGCATAGACAAATCCATACGCTTGCCTGCATTACATACCGCCTTCGCTACATTACCCTCCCCTGTAACGGTGCCTGGACTCGATTCATGGAGATGTGCTGCTGTGCGACGGCCATCATTTGCTAAAATGCCTGTTTTCCTATTCAGTTACCTAGAGCCGACAAAATGAACATAGAAAAAGCCCGTTTCCTGATGATCGAGCAGCAAATCCGTCCCTGGGATGTGCTCGATCAAGACGTACTCGACTTGCTGGTCGTGGTCAAACGCGAAGCCTTTGTGCCGCTCGCGTATCGCGCGCTGGCATTTGCCGACAGTGAAATCCCGCTGCCGCACGGCGAAAACATGATGACGCCTAAACTGGAAGCGCGCATCTTGCAGGAACTGGCTATCAAGAAGCATGAAAACGTTTTGGAAATCGGCTCAGGCTCGGGTTACCTGGCAGCGCTGCTGGCATACAAGGCGCGTCACGTGACCACGGTGGAAATCAACCCTGAATTGAAGGCACTGGCGCAAAAGAATCTGGTCGATTACGGCGTCAGCAATGTCGACGTGCTGGAAGGCGATGGCGCACAAGGCTATGGCGGCGCCAATCAGCCGAACGCACCTTACGACGTGGTCGTGGTATCCGGCTCCCTGCCGGTCGTACCGGATGGCTTGCTGGCACAGATCAAGGTCGGTGGCCGCATGTTCGTCATCGTCGGGAATGCACCCGCGATGACGGCGCAAATCATCACGCGCATATCGGACATCAGCTATGACACGGTCAACCTGTTTGAAACATGTTTGAAACCGCTGCGCAATGCGCTCGTTCCATCGCAATTCAAGTTTTAAGGAAGCGCGATGCAACACCTGACTGCTGCGGAACTGGCAGCGCTGCTGGCTGACGCTGCCGTCGGCAAGACGGCGCCAGTCCTGCTGGACGTGCGCGAGCCATGGGAATACCAGACCTGCAATATCGCTGGTTCGGTTTCTATACCGATGAACACGATACCGGACCAGCTCGACCAGCTGGATCCGGATGCGGCTATCGTCTGCATCTGCCATCATGGCGCACGCAGCATGCGGGTTGCGCATTTCCTCGAAAGCAATGGCTACACCCAGGTAACGAACCTGACCGGCGGCATCCATGCATGGGCGCTGCAGGTCGATCCTGCGATGCCGACCTATTAAAAATGACAATCACTGCATTCTTACTTGCTTGATCTGCCTCATCTCCCAGGGAATGCAATGCGCAATGCCAAGCTAGTCACGCTGATCGCCGGTGCTGTTTTATCCCTGCAGGTACATGCAGTCAATTTGCTGCAGGTTTATCAGGATGCGCTGGTCAACGACTCGATCTATGCAAGCGCACGCGCCAATCTGAGCGCAGGCCAGGAAGCCTCGGTCCAGGGCCGCGCCAAGCTGCTGCCGCTGGTAGGCTTGAGTGGCTCGCATCTGCGATCGAGTCGCAGCGGCACCGCCGACACCACCACACATGGCTACACGCTATCGCTGTCGCAACCCCTGTTCGACATCGCCGCTTGGCAAACTTACGAACAAAGCAAATTATCGGTCGCCGCCAGCGAAGCCGCTTTTGCCATCGTCCAACAAGATTTGATCCTGCGCGTGGCGCAAGCCTACTTCGATGTCCTGGCAGCGCAAGATACGCTGGCCTCGCTGCAGGCGCAGAAAAGCGCGATCAGTGAACAGCTCGCTTCGGCCAAACGCAATTTTGAAGTGGGTACCGCAACCATCACCGATACGCATGAAGCGCAAGCCCGCTACGACCTGGCAACCGCGCAGGAATTCGCTGCGCAAAGCGACCTCGACATCAAGCGCGCAGCCTTGCAACAGATCATAGGCAAGCCGGCAGCCGAACTGGCCGTGCTGCGCAGCGGCGTGGCGCTGCAGACGCCGCAACCGGCGCAGATCGATCCATGGGTACAGAGTGCTGAACAGCAGAATTTTGACGTTGCCAGCAAACAGCTGGCGCTGGAAATCGCCAAACGCGACATCACGCGCAACCGCGCCGGACATTATCCTAGCGTCGATCTGGTTGCCAGCCGCAGCGATAGCAATCAGCGCAATACCTTGCAAAGCCAGGGCACCGGCCCGACCAATGCAATAGGCGTGCAGTGGGCCATCCCGCTCTTCAGCGGCTTTGCCGTGACGAGCCAGGTAAGGCAAGCGATTGCCCTGGAAGACAAGGCGCGCGCCGATCTGGAAACGGCGCGTCGCACTGCCGCACAAAATGCACGGCAAGCCTATCTCGGCGTCAACAGCGGATTGGCGCAAGTCCAGGCATTGCAGGCGGCTGAAATATCGAGCCAGTCTGCATTGGAATCAAATCGTCTGGGGTATCAGGTCGGTGTGCGCATCAACATCGATGTGCTGAATGCGCAGCAACAGTTATATGCGACGCAACGCGATCTGGCGAAGGCACGCTACGACACGCTGATCAACAGCCTGCGTCTGAAATCTGCTGCCGGCATGCTGCAGGAGCAGGACCTGGTGCAAATCAATACCTTGTTGACACAACCCTAGCCATCGCGCAGCGGCGCATGCCAGCCGCGTCCTTGCCACGACCCATCAAGCGTTTTCAATCCGCTTTTTTCAGGCGCAGCGAAGGCGCATAACGCAAGCTGTCCAAACAGGCATCAATCAAGGGATCGGCAACAGCTGCCAAGTCAAAAGTGGTAGGTGAAAACAGCCAGTTGAGCAGCAAACCTATCACATGGCCGTGCAAGGTCAGCGCCGCCAGGCGCGTATCCAGATCCGCCGGCAAATGTCCCAGTTCTATCGCCTCCTGCAGAATGCGCTCCATGTTCGCCAGGCCCTTCAGATAACACTCATGCTGGCGCATCCAGATTGGATCACTGCGATCAACCAGCTCGCATTTCAGGAACATGATATCGAGCACCTTGTGCGAGCGCGGGTTGGTGGCGGCGTCCTTCAAAAGATGGCCCCATACATTGCGCAAATGTCCTAGGGGATCGCCGACAAACTTCTCGTCCGGCACCGTCATCAAAGACTCCATCGGCAAGCGCACGCGCTCGCACATCGCATCGAACAAATCACTCTTGTTCTTGAAATGCCAATAGATCGCGCCGCGCGTCACCTCTGCCGCTACCGCGACATCGGCCAATGACGACTGGGCCAGACCGCGCGTGTAAAACACTTCTTCAGCCGCATTCAGTATGCGGCTGCGGGTTTCCAGCGCTTCTTCTTTCGTGCAACGTGCCATAAATCATGATCCTGTAACAATTTTTGAATATTTATATATGCTGTTTAATAAGTAGTTGCCGCATATACATACATCCTTGAATGTATGTATAATAACCCACTTGCAGCATCAGCATCAAGAAACATAAGAACGATGTTCAGGAATCCGCGCTCTTATATTTCCAGTCCCACCCTATTTGTCTTACCGGACTGCCGATTATCGGCAGCGCAATCCACTCACCGTGCGAGATGTTTATGAGTTCACTTCCCCGTTTGACCACCCTGGCCGCCACCCTGTTCGTGTTATTCGCAGTCGCTGCCTGCAGCAAGTCGGATACCAAGCCGCCAGCTCCGCCACCAACTGAAGTGTCGGTGATCACCATCAAACAAGCTGCATTGGGCGTAACGAATGAATTGCCAGGCCGGCTGGAATCGAGCCGCATCGCCGAAGTGCGCGCCCGTGTGCCAGGCATCGTGCTCAAGCGCACCTTCCGCGAAGGCAGCGACGTGAAGGCAGGCGCCACATTATTCCTGATCGATCCAGCCCAGTTCAAGGCTGCCTATAACAGCGCCGATGCCGCAGTTGCCAAGGCTGAAGCAAGCTTGCTGCAGGCGGAATTGAAAGCCAAGCGTTACCAGCCACTGGTCGCCAGCAATGCCATCAGCAAGCAGGAATACGATGACGTGACCGCCACCCAGAAGCAAGCGGCAGCAGATGTCGCAGCGACCAAGGCAGCGCGCGAAACAGCGCGCCTGTCACTTGGTTACGCCACTGTCAGCTCGCCAATTTCCGGCCGCATAGGTCGCGCGCAAGTCACTGAAGGCGCATTGGTAGGCCAGGGCGAAGCCACCCCGCTGGCAACCGTGCAGCAAATCGACCCTATCTACGTCAACATGACGCAGTCGAGCACTGAAGTGCTGCAGCTGCAACGCGCGATGGCCGATGGTAAATTGAAAAGCGCAGGCAAGGGACAGATCAAGGTCACACTGGTAACGGAAGATGGGCAGGAATACGCTCATTCTGGAAAACTGCTGTTTTCCGATCTGACGGTAGATGCAAGCTCGGGCGCAGTCACCTTGCGTGCCGAGTTCCCCAATCCCGAGCGTCAACTGTTGCCTGGCATGTATGTGCGTGCGCGCGTTGAACAAGCCATCAATGAAAACGCAATCACCGTGCCGCAACAAGCCATCACGCGCACTCCGGACGGCTCGGCTGTCATGGTGGTCAGCGCAGAAAACAAAGTGGTCCCACGTCCGGTTAAAACCGGCGCTGCCAGCGGCGACTCGTGGGTCATCAACGATGGCTTGAAAGAAGGCGACCAGGTCATCGTCGAAGGCTTGCAAAAAATCCAGCCAGGCGCAACGGTCAAGACGGTGCAATGGAAAAAAGCTGCGCCAGCTACCGCTACTGCTCCCGCAGCAGATGCAGCAAAGCCAGCTCCGGCACCAGCGCCCACCCCTGCAGCCAAGAGCGCAGAACAACCGCAGTCGAAGTAAGGGAGCACCGTAATGGGTAAATTTTTTATTGACCGCCCGGTTTTTGCCTGGGTACTAGCCATCTTTATCATGCTGGCTGGCGCCTTGGCGATCACCAGCTTGCCGGTCGCGCAATATCCGAATATCGCACCGCCGACCATAGTCGTCACTGCCAGCTATCCGGGTGCCACGGCACAAACGTTGGACGATAGCGTTACCAGCCTGATCGAACAGGAAATGAACGGTGCCGATGGTTTGCAATACATCGAATCACAAAGCCAGGCCAATGGTCAGGTGCAAATCACGGTTACATTTTCTCCGGAAACCAATCCCGATCTGGCTGCCGTTGATGTTTCCAACCGCTTGAAGCGCGTGGAATCGCGTCTGCCTGCCACCGTAACGCAGCAAGGCGTGCAAGTCACCAAATCACGCAGCAACTTCCTGATGTTTATCGGTTTGTCGTCGACTGACGGCAGGCTGGATCCGGTTGCACTGGGCGATTATTTGTCACGTAACGTGTTGAATGAAATCAAGCGTGTGCCCGGCGTCGGTCAGGCGCAGCTGTTTGGTACCGAGCGCGCGATGCGCATCTGGATTGATCCTAACAAACTGGTCGGCTTGAATCTGACGCCGGCCGACGTCACCGCTGCGATCCGTGCACAAAATGCACTGGTTGCCGGCGGTACGCTGGGCGACCTGCCCAGTCCGCTCTCGCAACAGATCACCGCAACTGTAGTCGTGAATGGTCAAATGAGCAGCCCGGACGAATTCGGCAAGATCATTCTGCGCGCCAACAAGGATGGTTCATCGGTACGTCTGCGCGACGTGGCCCGCATCGAAGTCGGCGGTCAATCGTATGCAACCGCCGGTCGTCTTGATGGCAATCCAACGTCCTTCGTTGGTGTGCAATTGTCGCCCACCGCGAATGCGCTGGGCACTGCAACTGCCGTGCACAAGAAAATGGAAGAGTTGTCGAAGTACTTCCCGGCTGGCGTGAAATACACGATCCCTTACGATACCTCGAAGTTCGTCCAGATCTCGATCGAGGAAGTCGTCAAGACCCTGATCGAAGCGATCATCCTGGTGTTCCTGGTGATGTACCTGTTCCTGCAGAACATACGCTACACCCTGATCCCGACCATCGTCGTGCCGGTTGCCCTGATGGGTACGTTTGCCACCCTGCTGGTATTCGGCTTCTCGATCAACGTGCTGACGATGTTCGGCATGGTGCTGGCGATCGGTATCCTGGTCGATGATGCGATCGTGGTGGTGGAAAACGTAGAGCGCATCATGAGCGAAGAAGGCTTGTCGCCGCGCGATGCAACCCGCAAGGCAATGGGCCAGATTACCGGCGCACTGATCGGTATCACGCTGGTGCTGATTGCGGTATTCATCCCGATGGCCTTCTTCGGCGGCGCGGTCGGTGCGATTTATCGCCAGTTCTCGCTGTCGATGGTGGCTTCGATGGTGTTCTCGGTATTGATGGCGTTCACGCTGACGCCGGCACTGTGCGCAACCATCCTGAAACCGGTACAGGCGGGACATCATCACGAGAAGCGCGGCTTCTTCGGCTGGTTCAATCGCGTCTTCAACAAGACCTCGTCGCGCTATCAGGGTTCCATCGCCAAGATGCTGACCAAGACCGGCCGCTACATGCTGGTCTATGCGCTGATACTGGGCTGTGTCGGCTTCCTGTATGCGCGGCTCCCGGCATCCTTCCTGCCGAATGAAGATCAAGGCTATCTGATCACGAATATCCAGTTGCCGTCAGGCGCCAGCACTGGCCGGGCGATGGAAGTCATCAAGCAGGTAGAAGATTATTATCTGAAGCATCCGGCGGTCGAACATGTGGTATCAATCGCAGGTTTCAGCTTCTCGGGTAACGGTCAGAATGCCGCGCTGGTGTTTTCACCATTGAAAGACTGGAAGGAACGCGACGCGGCAAATTCGGCAGACGCCATTGCAGCCAAGGCGATGGGAGCATTCTCGACCATCAAGGATGCCATCGTGTTCCCGCTGAACCCGCCACCGATACGCGAACTGGGTAACGCCACCGGCTTTACCTTCCGTCTACAGGATCGCGCCGGTCTTGGCCATGATGCATTGGTCGCAGCGCGCAATCAGATGCTGGGCATGGCGTCCAAGAGCAAGATACTCGCCGGTGTGCGCCCTGAAGGTCTGGAAGATGCGCCGCAGCTGCAACTCGACATCAATCGCGACAAGGCAAATGCATTGGGCGTGACCTTCGACAGCATCAACAGCGTCATGTCGACTCTGCTCGGTTCATCCTACGTCAATGACTTCCCGAATCAGGGTCGTCAGCAACGTGTGATCGTGCAGGCCGACGCGCCGCGTCGCCTGCAACCGGAAGACCTGAACAAGCTGTATGCCCGCAGCGCAACGGGCACGATGGTGCCGTTCTCATCCTTCACCACGTCGAAATGGATCAGCGGCCCGGTACAGTTGATACGTTACAACGGCTATCCGGCAATGAAGATTTCCGGCGGCGCAGCACCGGGCTACAGCACCGGCGATGCAATGGCGGAAATGCAGGGCCTGGTCGAAAAACTGCCGCCAGGCTTCGGCTACGAATGGACCGGCCAGTCGCTGGAAGAAAAAACCTCGGGCTCGCAAGCGCCGGCGCTGTATGCGCTGTCGCTGATCGCGGTATTCCTGGTGCTGGCTGCCCTGTATGAAAGCACCTCGATTCCGCTGTCGGTGATGCTGGTGGTGCCGCTCGGCATTCTGGGTGCACTGCTCGGCGTCACCTTGCGCGGCATGCCTAACGATGTGTACTTCAAGGTCGGCATGATTGCAGTGGTGGGTCTGTCTGCGAAGAACGCGATTCTGATCATCGAGTTTGCTAAAGACCTGCAGGCACAAGGCAAGGGACTGATAGAAGCAACGCTGGAAGCAGTGCATCTGCGCTTCCGCCCTATCATCATGACCTCGCTGGCATTCATCCTCGGCGTGCTGCCGCTGGTGCTTGCCAGCGGTGCCGGCTCGGCCAGCCAGCGCGCCATCGGTACCGGCGTGATGAGCGGCATGATCACGGCAACGGTGCTGGCGGTCTTCTTTGTGCCAGTGTTTTTCGTGGTGGTGCGTACCTTCTTCAAGGGTAGCGAACGCCAACGTCGTATGTATGCGTCTCACCAGCCGCGCAATGAGGATGAAGAATTATGATCAAACAATTGACGCTGACCGTACTGGCAGCGAGTGTACTGAGCGGCTGCTCACTGGCGCCAAAATTCCTGCGTCCCGAGGCACCGGTGGCAGCGGATTATCCGACGCCATCGGCAGTCGCCGCCAATCAAAGCCGCGCTACCGAAACCGGCTGGCGCACGTTTTTTCCTGATGCACGCCTGCAGTCGCTGATCAGTACCGCACTGGTCAACAACCGCGACTTGCGCGTCGCTGCGCTGCGCATCGAGGAAGCACGGGCGCAATACAATATCCAGTCGGCAGATTTGCTGCCCAACTTCAATGGCACTGCCACTGGCGCGCGCGCACGCACACCGGGGTCGCTGACATCGAGCGGCAACAGCACCGTGAGCAGCAATTACCAGGTCGGCCTCAGCCTGGCCTCATTCGAGCTGGATTTTTTCGGTCGTGTACGCAGCCTGAATGATGCAGCGCTGGCGCAATACCTGGCGACTGAAGAAGCGCGCCAGGCGGCACACATAAGTCTGGTCGCCGAAGTTGCCAAGGCCTATCTGGCTGAACGCGCCTACGACGAGCAACTGACGCTGGCGCAAAATACCCTCGACAGCCGCAACACTGCATATGGCCTGGCCAAGCAGCGGTTTGAAGTCGGCGCATCGTCGGCGCTGGATTTGCGCCAGAATGAAGCCTTGCTGCAATCGGCCCGTGTCGCGCAATTGACACTGGCGCGCCAGCGCGCGCAGGCGCTCAATGCCCTGACCGTACTGGTCGGTCAACCCCTGACTGATTTGCCGCCGGCACAACCGCTGTCTGCACAAAACATCGTGGCCGACATCCCGGCCGGCTTGCCGTCTGATCTGTTGACGCAACGTCCTGACATACGCAGCGCAGAGCAAACACTGCGTGCAGCGAATGCGAATATCGGCGCGGCGCGCGCTGCATTTTTCCCGCGCATTTCGCTGACCGCCGGCGTCGGCACGGCCAGCAATTCATTGTCAGGCTTATTTGAAAATGGCTCGCGGGCATGGTCGTTTGCGCCGCAACTGGTGCTGCCGATTTTCCAGGGTGGACGCAATACGGCCAATCTGACCTTGAGCGAAGTACGCAAGAATATCGCCATCGCCAATTACGAGAAAAGCATACAGGTCGCGTTCCGTGAAGTGGCCGATGCGCTGGTTGCACGCAGCCTTCTTGACGAGCAGATAGACGCACAGGGTCTGGTGCAGGCAGCGCAGGCAGAACGCCTGAAACTGGCCAATCTGCGTTTCGATAACGGCATTGCGAGTTCGCTCGACGTGCTGGATGCGCAACGCGAATTGTTTTCGGCAGAACAAAGCCTGGTACAGGCGCGCTTGCTGCGTCTGACGAATGCGATCGATCTGTACCGTTCCCTGGGCGGTGGCCTGGCCGAAACCAGCGTTGCGACTGCATCAGCCAAATAACATCCGGCAGCAATAAAAAAAGGGGGAGTCCGCATCGGCGGCCTCCCCTTTTTTATTTATCCCAACCTTATTGTCCTGAACTTCATGTCCTGAACTTCAGATTAAGCAAAACGATCTGCGCTCGTTCAGGAAAAATTCTTTTCCAGTTGAATTTGCTCCGCAAAAGTTCTGGCCAATGGCTCGAACACCACACGCCGCCGCTCCGTCATCTGATCGCCGGGATGGCCGTGCACCAGGCTGGTCACATTGCATCTGCCAGTTACGCAGGCGCTCAGCAAAATTTGTCCCAATTGGCCCAGTTCGCTGTGGTGCAGGATGTATGCGTAAGTAGTTGCATTGATGGGTTTTCTTTGTGCAGTGATATTCGATGGCAAATGAAATGACATGGTTATGGGCTCCGTTTCGCGCTCTATTCTCGTCGCATTCCGGATATTTTCGTATCCCATCGATATGGGATATGGCCGGGAAACCGCACTCCCCGGCCTGCGATCCAGCATTTTTCAGGCAGCAAGGGTTGAACCTCCCACTCGGTCCGGACTCAGACTCTTCATTACATTCAACGCACCGGAGAACTTCATGCACAGGAAATTCCTGCTTTTATCGCTACTCGCCATCATGGGTACGACTGCACATGCGGTCGAAAACAATATGCGGCCGGGGCTGTGGGAAATGACGACGACGTCAGACCTGCTCTCGCTGGTCGAACAGATTCCGCCGGAGCAGATGCAGAATCTGGGCAAGCTGGCGCAACAATACGGCTTCGATATGCCGGCCATCAAAAATGGCGCAGCAAGTTCAAAGTTCTGCGTCACCAGGGAAATGGCAGAGCAAAAAATCCCGCCCTATCTGTACCATCGCCAATCAGGCTGCGAGGCACGCAATGCAACGCGGATTGAAAACCGCTACAGCGCCGATCTGGCATGTGCCAGCGATCAGGTAAGCGGGCAAGGCAAGACCGAAGCGACGTTGACGACGCCCGAGAGTTTTAAAGGAAGCAGCGAATTCAAGGGCTCGGTACGCGGCATTGCCGTCGATGAGCGTGCCCGTACCAGCGGGCGCTGGCTCAATGCCTATTGCGAGACTGCCAGGGCTCAGTAAGCAGCCCCGGAAAATGCCGTCAAAACAGGCATCTGTCTGGATACATATCGTAACAAAGCTTACCGATTCAACTCTAGTTATGGACGCCAGGCTGGTATGTAATGCAGACATCCAACAAGGAGATGAGTCATGAAAAAAGTCCTCACCATTTCAGCAGGTCTACTGGCAGGTGCAGTATTGATGCTTTCGGCGGCACCTGCGATGGCACGTGTCGATGTAGATCTCAATATCGGCGTGCCCGGCCCTGTCTACATGCAGCCTGAACCAATTTATGTACAACCGCGGCCAGTTTATGTGCAACCACGCCCGGTCTATGTACAGACCCGGCCTTACTACGAAGAACGCGATCATCACAGGCGCTACAACAAGCATCACCATCGTCGTCATGATCGCGATGGGGATGGCGTGCCTAACCGCTACGACCATCGTCCCTATGATCCATACCGATATTAAATCACCTGGCATGTCGTGAGCGGCGCTATGCATGCACAGTCCGCATGCAATTTTATCCACTGCGTTGATGTTGTTCGGCTTCAATAAAAATAAAGGAACACAATGAAATTGAAATCTCTCAGCTTGTCGCTCGTAGCTGCCACCCTGTTGGCGGGCTTGGGCGTCGCGCCGGCCATTGCGCAAAATACCAATACCCCCGGCATTGAACGCACACAGCAAGAAATTCGTGCACGCATACAACAAGGGATAGCTTCAGGACATATCACGCAGCAAGAAGCGCAGGAACTGTATCAGCAGGAACGCAGTATCCAGTTCCGTGAAATGCGTTTTAAAGCGGATGGCAACGCAACGCCGCAAGAGCGCGAACAGATACGACGCGAGCTTGACGCAATGCGCGCCGATGTCGAACGCAAGCTTGCCAATGATCGCTTCAGCACTCGTCAGAATTCCACGCCCGGCATAGATCAACGTGAAGAAAACATAGGCGCGCGCATCGACCGGGGCATTGCTTCTGGCCAGATCACGAGAGCGGAAGCACGCAGACTGCATCAACGCGAGCGTGACATACAACGTCTTGAAAGCCGCTACAAATCGGATGGCAAAGTGACTCAGGCCGAACGAAAAAAATTGCAACGCAGCCTGAAGGCGCTGAATGAAGATGTAAATCGCCTGCTGCATAACGAGCGGCGCGCTATCCGATAATCGTTCCGGAGCAATCTGCAACGCAGATGTAGTGTAGATACGCAGGTGATACAAAAAAAGCCAGGCGCTGCAAGCGCCTGGCTTTTTTCTAATCAGGGCAATTTGCCGGATTTCCGAAACGGCAACTGCAGCCGCCTTGCAAACTCAGCGAATCAAGGCTTGCAACAGGGTCATCGTGCGAGCCGTGGCGCCGCCATGTTGCCGCGCAAAGTGCTGCGCGTTCTCGCCCATTTGCTTGCGCGTTTCATCTTCCTGCAACAGGCCTAACGCATGCTGCATCATGTCTGCCGCATCTGTCACGCGCGATGCGGCGCCAGCTGCGATTGCATTTTCAGCCGCATCTGCAAAATTGAATGTGTGCGGGCCGATCAAAACCGGTTTACCGACCACGCTGGCTTCTATTAGGTTATGGCCGCCCAGCGGCAACAAACTGCCGCCAACGAAAGCCACATCGCAGGCGGCATAGTAGGCAAACATTTCACCCATCGTATCGCCCAGGAACACGCTTATATCAGAAGATAACGCTGCGGCCCCCAGCGTCGAACGCCTGGCGAGCGTCAATCCGCGCGCATCGATCATCTGCGCAACATCGTCAAAGCGCTGCGGATGACGTGGCACGATGGCCAGCAGGATATCGGCACGATTCAACGCCACGTATGCATCGAGAATCAGCGCTTCTTCACCATCGCGCGTATTCGCACAAAGCAGTACAGGACGATGGCCTAGCTGCGCGCGCAATGCCACACCCCGCTGCAGCATCTCTTGCGGCGGCGTCACGTCAAACTTGATGCTGCCGGTGACATGCACGGATGGCGCACCCAGCTGGCGGATACGTATCGCATCACTTTCGGTTTGGGCCGCAACGCAGGACATCGCAGACGCCGCTTCGACAAACAGGGCTGGCAACCGCAACGCCTTCTTCAGTGAACGGGCGGACAGGCGCGCATTGACCAGCGCCACGGGCACGCGATGCAGTGCACACTGCGCCATCACATTCGGCCACACTTCGGTTTCCATCAATACGCACAGCTTGGGCTTGAAATGACGCAGGAAACGCGCAACCATCCAGCCGGTGTCATACGGCAGATAACTCTGCACCACGCGTACCTGATTGGCGAACAACATCTTGCCAGTCGCACGCCCGGTCGGCGTCATATGTGTGAGCAAAACCAGATGGTCCGGATAAGCAGCGAGCAAGGCATCGATCAAGGGCTGGGCAGCCCTGGTTTCACCGACCGAGACCGCGTGCACCCACAGGACCGGCGCGACGCCATCGTAATTCACGTCATCGTAAAAACCCAGGCGTTCAGCCACGTGCTGGCGATAGCCAGGCTCCTTGCGGCCACGCACCAGCAGCCGCAGTAATACGAGCGGCAAGGCCAGCCACCAGGCGATCGAATAGATCAGGCGCATGGGATACCTGCGCCAGAGATAGGTGGCCAGCGTCTTTGCACAACAGTGGAAATGGGGGAATTAAATTGCATCAGCCGTATTATGCCGCTTCGGCAGCAACTGGTGCTTACATCGGGCGATATAAGCACCATATAAGAACGATATACGCGCTATTTTTCAGGCATCTCTGCAGCATCGCATCTGTGATGGATGGGCCGCCTTCAATACGGCATCGAGGCATCCGGTTTCGCCGCGACTATCACGCGCTTGAATTCAGCCTGTATGCGCTCCAGCGCCTGCTGTGACTCCGCCTCGAAGCGCATGACGATCACCGGCGTGGTGTTCGACGAGCGCGCCAGGCCAAAACCGTCTGGATACTCGACCCGCAAGCCATCTATCGTGATGATCTGGTCAGAGCCCGGGAATTGCGCTTCGCGCTGCAGCTTGGCGATCAAGGGGAAGCTTTCGCCTTCGGCCAGCTTCAATTGCAGCTCCGGCGTGCTGACCGATTGCGGCAAGGCATTCAACACAGCCGACGGGTCCTGCTCGCGGCTCAATAGCTCCAGCATGCGCGCACCGGCATACATGCCATCATCAAAACCGTACCATCTGTCCTTGAAGAAGATATGACCGCTCATCTCGCCGCCGAGCGGCGCGCCAGTCTCGCGCATCTTGGCCTTGACCAGCGAATGGCCGGTTTTCCACATCAGCGGCCGGCCGCCACGCTCCGTAACCCACGACGCCAGATGGCGCGTGCATTTGACGTCATACAGAATCTGTTCGCCTGGATGGCGCGTCAACACATCCTGCGCAAACAGCATCAGCTGGCGATCCGGATAAATGATTTGCCCATCCTTGGTCACCAGTCCCAGGCGGTCGCCATCACCATCGAAGGCCAGGCCGATTTCGGCATCGGTTTGCTGCAGGCAGCGTATCAAGTCCTGCAGGTTTTCCGGATGTGCCGGATCGGGATGATGGTTAGGGAAAGTGCCATCCACTTCACAAAACAATTCGATGACTTCGCAACCGAGGGCGCGATATAGCTCACCGGCAAAAGCACCCGCCACGCCATTGCCGCAATCGATCGCGATTTTCATCGGGCGCGCCAGCTTGACGTCGCCGACTATGCGCTGCAAATAGGCCGCTGCAATATCGTAGGTACGATAGCTGCCAGCGCCTGCAGTAAATTCCTGGTTGACGATAGCCTGATACAGGGCTTGTATCGTGTCCCCGTAAATCGCCTCTCCCGCCAGCACCATCTTGAAACCGTTGTAATCAGGCGGATTGTGGCTGCCGGTAACCATGATCCCCGACTGCGCATCCAGCACATGCGTGCCCAGATACAGCATGGGGGTCGCGACTATGCCCAGATCGACCACATCCACGCCGGCAGCCTGCAAGCCTTCTGCCAGCGCAGCACTCAGCTCGGGGCCGGACAGGCGGCCATCGCGGCCTATCACGACGACCTGCTCCCCCTTGGCTCGTACCGCACTACCGAAGGCACGACCGATAGAACGCGCCACATCGGCATCCAGCGTCGAACCGATGACGCCACGGATGTCATAAGCCTTGAAAATACTTGGCGAGAGAGTCAGCATATTGAAGCCTTATCCATAAAATGTTTGTAGTAAACCCTGGGCGTATCCGGCAATTTACCTACCCAGGAAATGCATACAGATGCAGTAAAAAATTTCTTTGGCAGCGGCGCTATGATATCGCGCCTCGCCTCGCTTTGTGGAGGAGGATGCAGGTCAAAGCCGGCTGTTACCGGGTTTCGACAAGGGACCGGCCTTCAAGTTTCAATTTACCTGGACTATGACGCATCCCGGAATCACGGAACGCCGGAATAGATCACGCCTGCATAATTCCGGTATGCTGACATACAGTAGCGGCTACACAGCTGCTCTTTCTCACCCATACATGGCTTCATGACTACTTACGCAATCGGCGACCTGCAAGGTTGCCACACGCAATTGCTGGCACTGCTGGATAAAATCGATGCAGTTGCACCAGATGCGCAATTGATCTTCGTCGGCGACATCGTCAATCGCGGTCCGCAATCGCTCGCGACGCTGCGCCAGATATATCGTCTGAAGCAGCGCGCCCGCATCGTGCTCGGCAATCACGATCTGAATTTGCTGGCTATCGCCTGCGGCTTGCGCAAGCCGCACAGATCCGACACGCTAGACGACATACTAGCTGCCGACGACCGCGAGGAATTGCTGACCTGGCTGCGCCATCAACCGCTGGCGCTGGCACAGGACGGGTATTTGTTCGTGCATGCCGGCGTGCTGCCGCAATGGAGTGCGCAACAGACGCTGGCGCTGGCGGCAGAAGTGGAAGCTGCACTGCAAGGCCCGGACTGGATCGCCTTTTTACAGGAAATGTATGGCAATGCGCCGGCGCGCTGGGATGATGCACTGCAGGGCGCCGATAGACTGCGCTGCATCGTCAATGCATTGACGCGCATACGCTATTGCCACCCGGACGCCAGCATGGATTTCAAGACCGTGGAAGGGATGGATCAGGCGCCTGCGGGACTCTTGCCCTGGTTCGATTTACCCAGCCGCAAAACGCAAGACATCACCGTCGTGTTTGGCCACTGGTCCACGCTGGGCCTGACCTTGCAGGCCAACTTGATAGGACTGGATACCGGTTGCGTATGGGGCGGCCAGCTGACTGCCATCAATCTGGAAGATAGATCTACCGTGCAGATAGCTTGTCCGCAACAGCAGCGTCCAGGCAAAAAAAGCTAGGCAGTCTGTTCCGGGCGCTCCGCATAACCGAGCGCTTCGGCAATCGCCGCGTGCGCGGCAAGCGCCAAATCACGGCGATGTGCACCTGCAGTATCCAGCGCTGGCAACAGGATCAATTGCGCAGTCATTTTGCGTACCTTCATGATCAGCAACATGCTGTCGACAAACGTCATGTCGCCGATGAAATCGGCAGCCGGATGCAGCCGGCCGTGTTCATCGACATAGCGCAAGGCATACGGCTGAACCGGCACCTGTGCCTCAATTGCGGCTTCAAACAAATTCGAATGAAACGGCAACATGCTTCCCTGCGCAGTGGTCGTGCCTTCGGGGAAAAATGCAATGTGCTCGCCGGCCCGTATGCTGGCCACCAGACCTTCATAGACGCGGCGCACCTCGCGCTGCTTGCCACGTGCGATAAAGATGGTCCCGGCCTTGGTACACAGCCAGCCCAGTGCAGGCCAGCTGCGTATATCGGCCTTGGCGACAAAGCGGCATGGCTGCAGCGTATTGATGACAAAAATATCCAGCCACGAAACATGGTTGGCAACGATCAATCCCTGCGGCATCGCCTCTGCTCCCGGCCTGAGCTGTACCTCGACCTGCACGCGCAGGATGGCCAGCAACTGGATAGACCATAGCTTGATGCGGCGATCACGACTGGCGGCAGCGATGAAAGGGAAAACAAAGGCGCTGGTGCACAAACCGCTGAACAAATGCAGCATCACGCGCAGGGATGGCCAGACGATCATGCGATCGCCTGGCACACGCAAGCTGTCATGCGCATCCGCTTCATGGGCAGGCAACACTTAACGCTGGAACGCGATATGTCCAGCCACGATCGTGGTCTGCACCTGGCCGGCCAATTCATAGCCGAGGAAAGGCGTATGTTTACCCTGGCTGGCCAGCGCCTTGGCGGCCACCGTCCAGCGAACTGCCGGATCAAAGATACAGATATCGGCGACGCTGCCAACGGCCAGCTGGCCGGATGGCAAGCCGGCTATGCGGGCTGCATCGGCGGTGATCTTGGCAATCGCTTGCGGGAGCCGCTGCTGCTCCTGATCGATGCAATCCTCGGCCCATTTCAAGGCCAGCGACAGCAGCAGTTCGAGGCCGGTAGCGCCGGGTGATGCTTCGCCGAACGGCAGCAGTTTTTCATCGTCGTCCACCGGTGTGTGGTCGGAGCAGATCGCATCGATGGTGCCATCCAGCAAAGCGCGGCAAATCGCATCGCGGTCGCGCTGGCTGCGCAGAGGCGGCGTCAGGCGTGCATTGGAATCGAAGAAACCGATATCGTTTTCCGTCAAATGAATATGGTGGGCGCCGACGTCGCAGCTAATCGGCAAACCTTCTTTCTTCGCCGCACGCACCAGTTCCAGCCCGGCAGCCGTCGACATGCGGCATAGATGCACGCGCGTGCCGGTAACGCGCACCAGTTCCAGTATCGTATGCAGGGCGATCGTCTCGGCCATTACCGGCACGCCGGACAAGCCCAGGCGCGACGCGACCGGGCCGCTGTGCGCAACGCCGTGACGACCCAGATGCGGATCCTGCGGCCGCAGCCATACCGTGTACTCGAAGGTCTTCGCATACTGCATCGCGCGCAGCAGCACGGTGGTATCAAGTACCGGATGATCGGCTTGCGAAAAACCGATGCAGCCGGCATCGGTCAGCTCGGCCATTTCGGTCAGCGCTTCGCCCTTCAAATCCATCGTCAACGCACCCAGCGGATAAACGTTGGCCTGGTTCAGCGACCTGGCGCGGTGCTTGAGCATCTCGACCAGACCGGGTTCATCCAGCACCGGATCGGTATCGGGCGGGCACACCAGGCTGGTCACGCCGCCCTGCATTGCTGCCTGCATTTCGGATTCCAGCGTGGCCTTGTATTCATAGCCGGGTTCGCGCAGGCGCGCACTCAAATCGACGAAACCAGGTGCGACGACAAGGCCGCCGGCATCAATAACCCTGCTGGCGACAAAGCCTGCAGGCGCCTGCCCGAGGCCGGCAATTTTTCCTGCCGCAATGTATATATCCTGCTGTGCATCGATGCCGTTCGCCGGATCGATCAGATGGCCGTTCTTGATGTGGATATTCATCTTTTTAATTTCCCGCCAAAATACTCATCACTGCCATCCGCACCGCAATGCCGAATGTCACCTGCGGCAATATCACTGCCTGCGCACCGTCTGCGACTGCCGATTCAATTTCGACGCCGCGATTCATCGGGCCCGGATGCATGACGATCGCATCCGGCTTGGCCAGCGCCAGGCGCTCGGTCGTCAAACCGTAGCTTTTGAAAAACTCCTGCGCCGACGGCAGCAAGGCGCCGCTCATGCGTTCATTCTGCAGGCGCAGCATGATGATGACATCGACGTCTTTCAAACCCTTGTCGATATCGGTGAAGACGCGCACGCCCATCTGTTCCAGCCCGCTGGGCAGCAAGGTGCGCGGACCGATCGCGCGCACTTCCGGCACGCCCAAGGTAGTCAGTGCGTGTATGTCGGAACGCGCAACGCGGCTGTGCAGGATGTCGCCCACGATGGCAACGGTCAGGTTGCTGAAATCCTTCTTGTAATGCCGGATCGTGTACATGTCCAGCAAGCCCTGGGTCGGATGCGCATGACGGCCATCGCCTGCATTGACGACATGCACATGCGACTGCGCAGTATCCCGCAAATGCTTGGCAATCAAATGCGGCGCCCCGGATGATGCATGGCGCACGACGAACATGTCGGCATGCATGGCTGCCAGATTGTCTATCGTGTCGAGCAGCGATTCACCCTTGCTGGAACTCGAGGCCGCAATATTCAGGTTGATCACATCGGCCGACAGGCGCTTCGATGCGATTTCAAAGGTAGTGCGCGTGCGCGTCGAGTTTTCAAAGAACAGATTGAATACGCTCTTGCCGCGCATCAGCGGCACCTTCTTTACTTCGCGGTCGCCGATACTGACAAACGATGAAGCGGTATCCAGTATGTGGATGATGTTGGACTTTGGCAGTCCTTC
>NZ_JAUSME010000071.1 GCF_030645555.1 Herminiimonas sp. | reverse complement strand
CCTGACCCTGCCATTCCTGCTGCCGAACGGCGCAGAATTCCCCGCGCGGGATTTGCTGATCTTCCTGGCCAAGGGCGTCATCATGCTTTCGCTGCTGACGGCCAGCGTGGCGCTGCCCCTGTTGACCAAAGATCTGGAATTCCTGCCCGAACCGGTGCGTGGCGCCGGGGAAGGGCAGGCGCGCGCGGCTGCTGCCGAGGCAGCCATCCGTCGCATCAAGCAGGTAGCCCAGACGATGAGCGACAAGCCCGGCTATTCAGAAGCCGCCGCGCGCATAGCCGAGTTGTATAAGCGCCGGCTGGATTACGGAAATGAAGGCGATGAAGCGGCTGGCCTGCAATTACAGGTAGAAGCCGAACGTAATTTGCGGGTGGAAGCGATCAAGGCCGAGCGCGATGAATTGTTTCAAATGTGGCTAAGCAACAAACTGGACGAATCTGTCCATCAGCGCCTGTTGCGCGAGCTCGATTTGATAGAGGGAGCCTTGTCGCGTAATACGCAGCAGTAGCAGGCATGCGCGGCAGAATCGCGCCCATGCTGAGTCCGCATGCGCTCTGGTCTATAATGGCGACCCGCTATGCACCAGCCTGACAGGCTTGCATATTGCCCGCGTTGAAACACATTTATCCGGCCATCATTTTGACTTACAGCGTAAAAGAGATTTTCTACACCTTGCAGGGCGAGGGCGCACACGCCGGGCGGCCTGCCGTGTTTTGCCGCTTTTCCGGCTGTAACCTGTGGACCGGTCGCGAGAGCGATCGCGCAAGCGCCGTGTGCCAGTTTTGCGATACCGATTTTGTCGGCACCGATGGTGAGGGCGGCGGCAAGTTTGCCGATGCTGCGACGCTGGCGAACACGATAAATGCCTTGTGGCCGGCATCGTATGCGGCCAGCAAATACGTGGTCTTTACCGGCGGCGAACCTTTGCTGCAGCTGGATGCGGAATTGATCACTGCGATGCATGCAGTCGGCTTTGAAATCGCGATAGAAACCAATGGCACTTTGCCAGTGCCGGCCGGTGTCGACTGGGTGTGCGTCAGCCCGAAAATGGGTGCGCCACTGGTAGTGCGCAAAGGCAGCGAATTGAAGGTCGTGATCCCGCAGGCCGGCCAGTCGCTGGCCGCTTACGAAGAGCTGGAGTTTGATCATTTCTTCGTCCAGCCTATGGATGGCCCGCTGGCGGAACAAAATACCAGGTTTGCGATCGATGTCTGCAAGCGCAATCCGAAATGGAAGCTCAGCTTGCAGACGCATAAACTTTTACAGATACCCTGACGCTTTACAGAAAAATCATGCTGACCATTACCCGCAAACTTGAATTCGATGCCGGCCATCGCATCCCCGACCACAAAAGCCAGTGCCGCAATCTGCACGGCCATCGCTATACGCTGGAAATCACGCTGATCGGCAATGTGATCGAGGAAGAGGGTAGTTCCGACAACGGGATGATCATGGATTTTTCCGACATCAAGGCGCTGGCAAAACAGCATCTGGTCGATGTCTGGGATCACGCTTTTATCGTCTATGAAAAAGATGCAAAGGTGCGCGAGTTCCTCGAAAGCATACCCGGCCACAAGACGGTGATCATAGACCGTATCCCTACGGTGGAAAACCTGGCGCAAACCGCATTTAATATCCTGAATGCAGCCTACAAGGATCGCTACGGCACCGGCCTGCGCCTGCACAAGCTGGTGCTGCACGAAACGCCTAACTGCTGGGCTGAAATCACTGCGGAAAGCTGATCGCTGTGTCGGACACGACTCAGGACGCACTCTGGATGCGGCAGGCGCTGGATCAGGCGCATAACGCCTGGGCGCTGGGAGAAGTCCCGGTCGGCGCGCTGGTCGTCAAGGATGGGCAGGTGATCGCGACCGGCTTCAACCAGCCGATAGGCACGCACGACCCGACCGCGCATGCGGAAATCATGGCCTTGCGCGCCGCCGCTGCGATACTCGGCAATTACCGTCTTCCCGGGTGTGAGTTGTTCGTCACGCTGGAGCCTTGCGCGATGTGTTCCGGCGCGATGATGCATGCGCGCTTGGCGCGGGTGGTGTACGGCGCCTCCGACCCGAAGACCGGTGCCTGCGGCTCCATCGTCAATCTGTTCGAGCAAAACCAGCTCAATCACCATACGCAACTGACAGGCGGCGTGCTGGCGCAGGAATGCGGCGCCTTGCTGAAAGAGTTCTTTGCCGAGCGCCGCAAGCAGGCGCAGCAGGCGGCGAAAGAGACTGGTTCCGAACCGCTCTGAAACGGCGTATTGCCAGTTTCATATCGCAGTTCCGCATCTTGTTTGCAGCCTACTTGCCTGACTACCCGGTTCCCGCCGCGCGAGTTGCATCACATGCAACCTGCATGTTCCAATTCCCCTCATGTTTCCGCTTCCGCTCACCTCGATTTTCCATCGCAGCGATGGTATTGTGTCGTGGCAGTGTTGTGTCGAACAGGAAGGCGCGCAGGCAGAAAATATCGGGGTTCACGGCAGTCACACCGGTATGGTGGTCAACACCCACGGTGTTGCATGCGGTTGCCGATAGACTCGCGCAAGCTGATGGACAATGGCGGCGTTTCGACAGAGACGGCCATCAAGGTATAAAAAAGTATGTATTAAATTTAATCTATCGCGATCCAAAGCGCGCATATAAGACCTGCTAATTTTTTTGAAAGTCTCAGTTTGCCCATCGCTAAAGTAAATGATCTCGATATCTGGTACGACACACAAGGTGATCCAGGCAATCCACCGCTGTTGTTGATTGTCGGTTTGGGGATGCAATCGGTGTCGTGGCCGGAGTCGTTTTGCAACGGTCTCGTAGAGCGCGGTTTTTATCTGATTCGCTTCGACAATCGTGATAACGGTCTATCGACCAAGCTGCATCACCTGGGCAAACCAAACACACTGCTGGCCGTGATGAAAATGGCTTTGCGCATGAAACTCGCTGCCGGTTACAAACTTGACGACATGGCGGCGGATGCGATCGGCTTGATGGATGCGCTTGATATTCCCAAGGCGCACGTAGTCGGCGCTTCGATGGGCGGCATGATCGCGCAGATAGTCGCGGCCCGTTATCCGGAACGCGTACTCAGCCTGACTTCCATCATGTCGACCAGCGGCAGGCGCGGTTTGCCGGGGCCGACGCGTGCGGCGCGTAAAGTGCTTTTTTCTGCGGTACCCGATCCGACAAATCACGCCGCTTTGACGGAGCATTTCGTCAATATGATGCGAGTGATAGGCAGCCCGGCTTACCCGACAGCGCAAGAGATTTTGCATGAACGCGTTACCCGCACCGTCAAACGCAGTCTGGAGCCGGTCGCCACAACACGGCAACTGTTGGCAATCGGCGCTTCCGGTGATCGCGTTAATCTTTTGAAAAGCATTACCGTACCTACTTTAGTCATTCATGGCACTGATGATCCGTTGGTACCGATAGCTGGCGGTCGTGAAACTGCAAGCTTGATACCGAATGCCGTGATGGTAGAGATTGCTGGCATGGGACACGATTTGCCAGATCAGTTAGCCGATGAAATCACAGCAAAAATTGCTGAACATTGCCATGCCGCAGATGCAGTAGCCACCGCCACGCCAGCATTGGCCGAATAGCAGAATGGACACTCAATTGAATCAGGATGTGCAGCAATTACTGCGCGCGAATAAACCAGACGGTCCAGTGGTCGCGATCGTGGCACCTAGCGGCTATGCACCGAATCCGGCAGCGGTTGAGCTTGGTTTGGCAACCCTGCAAGCGCAAGGTTGCAGGGTGCATAATTTCACTGATGTTTCCAACAAATTTCAACGTTTTGGCGCCAGCGACAATGCGCGCATTGCGCAACTGTATGCGGCTGCGCAAGATCCTGAAGTCGATATCGTGCTGGCCTTGCGCGGTGGTTATGGCTTGACGCGGCTGTTGCCGGCACTGGATTTTGGCATGCTGGCAGCCAGTGGAAAACTGTTTGTCGGCCATAGCGATTTCACTGCATTGCAGTTGGGTTTGCTGGCGCAGACGGGGGCGATGAGTTTTTCCGGCCCGATGTTGTGCGGCGATTTTGGTCAGGATGAATTGAGCGGCTACACGCTGATGAATTTCTGGCAATGCCTGACGCAGGATGCGCATACGATCACGGCGCATGCCGAAGGCAATCCTGAACTGGCTGTCAAGGGTACGCTGTGGGGCGGCAACCTGGCGATGCTGGCGCATCTGGTCGGCTCGCCCTGGTTGCCGAAGGTGGAGGGCGGTATCCTGTTTGTCGAGGATATCAACGAACATCCATACCGCATCGAACGCATGCTGCTGCAGCTGTTGCATGCCGGGGTGCTGGATAGCCAGCAGGCAGTGTTGCTGGGCGATTTTTCCGGTTATCGGCTGACGGATTACGATAACGGCTATGACTTTGAGCAGATGGTCGCGTATCTGCGCGCACATTTGCCGGTGCCGGTGTTGACCGGCTTGCCGTTTGGGCATGGGCGGGACAAGGCGACGCTGGTGGTGGGGGCGGCTGCCGAGCTGGTGTCGGAGGCGGGGTCGTTTGCGTTGAGCATGGCGGGGTATCGTTCGTTGTTTGGCAGGTAATTTTTTGCTTTCTTCGTGGATGCTCAGTTGCCGGGAGTGGCCCGGCTGCCACCTTCTTTCTTTGCTTCGCCAAAGAAAGAAGGCAAAGAAAGGCGACGCAGCAGTCGTTGCCCGCTGCGCGGGTCCCCAAGTCCAGCACACGTCAGTCGGGGGCACAAACAAACTCGCCTTCGGCTCAAACAGGTTTGCGCCCTTTATCCGACTGACGCGCACTGGCCTTGG
>NZ_JAUSME010000070.1 GCF_030645555.1 Herminiimonas sp. | reverse complement strand
CCAAGGCCAGTGCGCGTCAGTCGGATAAAGGGCGCAAACCTGTTTGAGCCGAAGGCGAGTTTGTTTGTGCCCCCGACTGACGTGTGCTGGACTTGGGGATCCGCGCAGCGGGCAACGGCTGCTGCGTCGCCTTTCTTTGCCTTCTTTCTTTGGCGAAGCAAAGAAAGAAGGTGGCCGCCGGGCCACTCCCGGCAACTGAGTATCCACGAAGAAAAAACAGGATCAGCTACCGTTAACAGGCAGCAGAGAAACCTCTCTGAATTCCCGTCGAACAAGAATAGCTGACTGCGGGGTGATGAAAAACGCAAAAAAAAAAGACGCGTCAAGCGCGTCTTTCAAAATCAAGAAAAAGCAAAACCTTACTTCAAAACTTTTTTCAGGAAGTTGCTGATGTCATCGAGCTGCGGACCACAGACTGAATGCGGCATATTGTATTCATGCCAGTCAACCTGATAACCCAGCGCCTGCAACAGGCTCAGCGAACGCTGCGCACGCGCAATCGGGATCACCTGGTCGCCGCGGCCGTGGCCATAGTAAATGGGAATGTTCTTGTTGGCTACGCTGCGTTCGGCTTCCACGGTGGAATCGATAGGCACGTAACCCGACAGGCACAGCAGGCCGCCGAGTTTTTCCGGGTGGCGCAGGCCGACCTGGAAGGTCATTGCACAACCTTGTGAAAAACCTGCGATCAGTATCTTGTCGGTGGCGATGCCGCGCGCTTTTTCACGCTCTATCAATTCATTGATAGCAACCTGTGAAGCACGCAAGCCGGCTTCATCTTCTTCGCGACCGAATTCGGTAACGATCACGTCGTACCAGGCCGGCATTTCACGGAAGCCGTTGACGGTGACCGGTATCTCGGGCGCATGCGGGAACACGAAGCGGATGGCGGGGCAGCCGCTCAAATCCAGTTCCTTGACGATAGGAACAAAGTCATTGCCATCCGCACCCAGGCCATGCATCCAGATGATGGATACGGTTGGGTTCGGTGCGGTTTCGATTTCGACGGTTTGCAAAGTCATGATGTGTAGGAGCGTATTGCTGAAGAGTGTAAGAATTATTTGGCAGGACGGATCGCGTGCTTGGGACGCCATGCCTTGCAGATGGCTTCGTTGGTTTCTATGTACGGGCCGCCCATCAGGTCTATGCAGTAAGGCACAGCGGCAAAGATGCCGGCCACGATTTGCTTGCCGTCTGCATCTTTCAAGCCTTCCAGCGTTTCCTTGATGGATTTTGGCTGGCCGGGCAGGTTCATGATCAGTGCTGCATGATCGGCAGTTTCGCGGATCACGGTGACCTGGCGCGACAGGATGGCGGTCGGGACGAAGTGCAGGCTGATCTGGCGCATCTGTTCGCCGAAGCCGGGCATTTCCTTGGTGCCGACGGCGAGCGTCGCTTCCGGCGTGACGTCGCGGCGTGCCGGGCCGGTGCCGCCGGTGGTGATGACCAGATCGCAGTGCGCTGTATCGACCAGGTCTATCAGCGCTTTTTCAATTTCTGCCTGCTCATCCGGGATCAAACGCGTTTCCATCTGCCACTTGCTGCTCAGTGCGGCGGCAAACCAGGCTTGCAGGGCAGGGATGCCCTGGTCTTCATAGATGCCGCTGGAGGCGCGGTCGGAGATTGACACCAGGCCGATTTTCAATTCGTCAGGATCAGTCTTCTTCGACATCGTCTTCTTCATCCGTTGTTTGGGCGGCTGGTGCTTGCAATGATTTCAGAATCTGGAAAATTTCGCGATACGCTTTTGGTGGTTTGTTTTCCGCCTGCTCCTTGCGGGCATTGCGTATCAGGGTGCGCAAGTGTTGTGCTTCGAGTTGCGGATTTTCTTCCAGCAGCACAGTTAAGGCCTTGTCGTCGGTCAGCAGCTTGTCGCGCCTGCGTTCGATCGCATGCATGGCAGCGGTATCGGCTTTCGACAAACCTTTCCAGCTATCGAGCATTTTCTGGATGGCAGCAAGTTCGTGCTCCTCCAATGAACGCATTTTCTTGCCGACGTATTGCAACTGCCGGCGGCGACCTTCGTGGTCCTTGATCAACTGGCATTCGAGGATCGCATCGCGCACGTCTTCCGGCATCGGCACGCGCTTGACGCGGTCGCGCGGTTCGGCGATCAGCTCTGCGCCCAGTTTTTGCAGGGCGGTCATCTGGCGCTTGAGCTCGGATTTGGAAGGGCGCTCGTATTCCTGCTCGAATTCGGTGGACTGGAAGCCGCAGGAGCCTCGGTTTGGATTTGGCATGATCTGAATTGATAAGGCGTGTAGCCATTCTGTAAACGACTGCTATCATAACTGTTTTATACGCATTTCCGAAGAAAACGACCCCCATGAGCGATTCAGTGTTTATACATAGTCAAGATCAGTTAAAGCAACTTGCACAGGATGTGCTGCGTTATGCAAAGGAAAAAGGCGCATCGAATGCAGCTGTGGAGATCAGTGAGGGCAGTGGTTTGTCGGTTTCAGTGCGCAAGGGCGGCGTCGAAACGATAGAACAAAACAAAGACAAGGGCATGGGCGTCACGGTTTATCTGGGCGATGAGCGCCATGTCCGTCGCGGCAATGCCAGCACTTCGGATTTTTCGCAAAAAGCCTTGAAGGATACGGTAGAGGCGGCTTACAACATTGCACGTTTTACTGCAGAAGACGATTGCGCCGGTTTGCCGGATGAGGAATTGCTGGAACGCAATCCACAAGATTTGAAGCTTTGCTATCCGTGGCTGATCTCAAGCGAAGAAGCGGTCGAACTGGCGAAGCGCGGTGAAGCAGCAGCCTTCGCAGTCGACAAGCGCATCACCAATA
>NZ_JAUSME010000067.1 GCF_030645555.1 Herminiimonas sp. | reverse complement strand
ATGACCGCCTTGTGCGTGGCGGATGCGGTAGCGCAACGATAGGAACTGCAGTAAATAAAAAAGCCGCTCCTTATCCCGGAGCGGCTTTTTTTATGCACGGTGTGTTCCGCTGTTCCGGGTTTCGCCGCGCAAGGGCACGCGGCCGGTTTGCACCAGTGGCGATGCGCGATCGCAATGGCCGTGCTGATCATCGAAAAACATATGCGGCTTGAATGCCGCCAGCACATCCGATTTCGCCACGCCGCCCATGAAGAAGGTTTCATCTATCGTCACATCCCATGCGCGCAAGGTGCGGATCACGCGTTCATGCGCCGGTGACGAGCGCGCCGTCACGAGTGCAGTGCGGATAGGCGCGGTACGACCATCGGCATGCTTGAAGTTGTTCTGGATGAAGGACAAAGCCTTCAGCAGGCGCGCAAATGGTCCCTCGGGCAAGGGCTTCAATGCATTTTCGCGTTCGTGGTTTTCGAAGGCTTCTATCCCCTGCGTCTGATAGATCAGTTCCGATTCATCAGAGAAAATCACTGCATCGCCATCGAAGGCAATGCGGATCTGGTCCAGTTCTTCATACGCATTCACCGGCTTTTGATAAAGTAATGCGGACGCCACGCCCGAATCTATCCCGGCTTGCACGTCATCTTCGTGCAGCGACAGGAACAGGCTGACGTTGAAGGCTTGCAGATATGGCGCCAGCGACGCACCGCCGGACAGCACCGCGCGTGTAATATCAAGCTCGTAATGCTTGATCGAATTGAAGATACGCATCGACGTTTCGCTGGAATTGCGCGACATGATGACGACTTCGACAAAGCGCTGGTCAGGTGTCAGTGCATTCAACTTGAGCAGTGCGCGCACGAGCGCAAAACCGGAGCCGAGTTTCAGGATTTCGGCTTCATTGTCGAGTTGATGCTGACGATATTTTTCCAGGCCTTGCGTGCGGAAAATGGCTTCTTCAGTCTCCAGATCGAACAGCGCACGGGATGAAATACCAACTACCAGTAAGTGATCGAGCGAGACAGGCATGGTTTGTTTTTCTCCTGGGCGGCAGGAATAATGTAGGCATGCATGTGGCGGGAATATCTTCCGCATGCAGGGTAATGGAAGCGCTGGAATCATTATAAGCATTCCAGCCTTGAATAAACTTTCCAATCGCAACCGCAGGATGCTGATGAATGAAGCAATAAAGAACTGGGCCAGGCGCATCAAGCGCGATGCAGTCATGCTGTGGTTTGCGCGCCGGCATCCGGACACGCCGCTGCTGGCAAAAGTCATTTGCGTGCTGGCCGTGCTGTATGCCTTGAGCCCGATCGATCTGGTGCCGGATTTTGTGCCGATACTGGGTTATGTAGACGATGCCTTACTGCTGCCGGCCATGATCTGGCTGGCCGTGCGCTTGCTGCCGTCGCATGTTGTTGCCTTGTGCCGCGCGCAGGCTGACGACTGGATGACGGTGCAGGGTAGCAAGCCGCAAAGTTATATCGGCGCTGCCATCATCGTGGCGCTCTGGCTGGTCTTTGCCTATCTTTGCTGGCGCTGGATCTGAATATGCCAGCCTGCGCCGCCTGCGTGGCGCGGATACAACGTGATATTTCTGCGCCGCAAAGGGCGGTGTTAGTATCTGCCGCGCAATCAGGATGTCCCCGTCCACTGGATTCAGTACCTGTATTTTTCGGGTCGCCGTGGCTAGCTGGCTGTTTTCCGCCATCGTGACGAGCACGGATTTTCTTTTTTAATGATGCTGCCATGGCAAGCAAACTGCTTATCAATATACGTAATACGCTTATCGTCGCCATGATCATGGCCTGGGCGGGCTATATCGCGTATGAATGGAAGCACCATCAAGGTGTTCAAACTCTGCGCGACGAAGCCGAGACGCGCTTGAGTGTCGTCAGCGCGAACCTGCTGGCGCCGGCAGGAAAATACAGCTATCTGCCCGGCATCATCGCAGCCCATCCGAGCACCATACAAATCCTGCTGGACAAGCACAATCCTGCAACGGTACATGCCGGTAACCTCTTCCTGCAGCAACTCAACACTGACGCCAGACTGGCTGTCGTTTATTTGATAGACCACACCGGACTGACGATAGCCGCCAGCAACTGGCAGGAACAAAAGACCTTCATCGGGCACAACTACAGCTACCGACCGTATTTTCAGGATGCCCTCAAGGACGGCGTCGGGAAATTCTATGCGATGGGGACGATCAGCCTGGTGCCCGGCTATTACCTTTCCAGCGCGGTGAAAAAAGATGGCGTGGTGCTGGGTGTCCTGGCGATCAAGATCAACATGGATAAGCTGGATTTCATACAGCATACGAATGATGCGGAAGTGAGCGTGACCGATGAAAACGGCATTGCTTTTCTGAGCACGCTGGAAAGCTGGAAATACCGTCCCATCGTTCCCCTCAGTGCAGAGGCGGAGAAAAAGGTGAAGAGTACGCGCCAGTACGAAGGGGTATTGAAATCCGTATTGCCGGCCAGCTTGAAGAAGACGCTCGATTCAGATGAAAAAATCATCAACATCGCACAAGCGGATGCGAGTGCTGAGGATAATCAGTGGACGCAATACCTGATGCGGTCCGGACAGTTCCCCGGCTCGCCATGGATGGTGCACGTCTTTGTGCCGATGAAGCCGGTGAACCTGGCGGCGCTGCGTTTCGCAGTATTGACCGTCGTGATGCTGGGCCTGTTCCTGCTGGCGATGATGTATTTGCTGGAGACGCGCAGCCGCATCGGTGAGCGCGAGCGTTCCCGTCGCGCATTGCAGGATGCACATCAGGCGCTGGAGCAGCAGCACAAGGAACTGGAAGCGCTCAGTGAAGACTTGCGCATCGTGTCGATCACCGATTCACTGACCGGCGCATACAACCGGCGCTATTTTCTCGATGTGGTCGGCAAGCTGGCTAATGCGGTCAATCATCCCGGCTATGCCTTGTCGATCATGATGATAGACGTCGATTATTTCAAGCGTATCAACGATGTCTACGGACATCCGACCGGCGACAAGGTCTTGCAATTGCTGACTGCCGCCTGCAAGGAAATCCTGCGCGCCGACGATGTGTTTGCACGCTTCGGCGGAGAAGAATTCATCGTCGCGTTTCCCGATACCGATGAGCATGCAGCCAGGCAGCTGGCGGAGCGCTTGCGCAGCAATATCATGGAACGTACATTCGAAGTGAATGGCCAGGTGCTGGCGCTCACGGTGAGTTGCGGCATCTCGCGTTATCGCTTCACTGAAACCGGCATGGATGAAACGATCAAGCGCGCTGACGAGGCGCTATATGAGGCAAAAAGCAGCGGCCGCAATCGGGTCGTCGTGTTTGTCTAGTATGAAGGGCAGAAATGTTTTGCAGCGACGCATGGTGGCCATGCATCGCTGCCGGTTTCATTTTTTCTCTTCGTCGCCATCTTCATAGAAAGAGACGCGCAGGGTGCGTTTGCGTTGCAGCTTTTTCAATCCTGCCTTGGTTCCTATGTAGGCCGACAGCAGGCAATACAGCAAGGCCATCCAGCCCAGATAATAGACGCCGACAAACGGCAACACGATCACCAGCACCGTCGCGAAAAAGTCGCGCTTGTTCATCGTGATCCAGTAGTGTGACAATGCGTACACGATGAAAAGTCCAATAAAGCCTAACAGCATGATGTTTCCTTAATACAGATGGTGTGCGCATTCTAGCATTCACAATTTTCATTGTCCTGTTGATGCATACGGGTATGCTGTGTATTGCGCGAAGCTGATGTTTTTCTATTAAATAAACTGGGCAGTATATATGTTGCTTTTGAAATGCATGTTATATAAAATAGCGCCACTGGAGTGCAATATCTTATGAAACTAACCCGGTTTTCAGATATCGGATTGCGCGTGCTGATGTATCTTGCGCGCGAAACACGCAGCCCATCGGTGACGGTTGCCGAAGTGGCAATGCAATTCGAAGTGCCGCACAATCACTTGGTCAAGGTCGTGGGTGCGCTGGCAAAAATGGGCTGGATAGATGCCGTGCGCGGTCGCAATGGAGGCATACGTCTTGCCAACAGCGCCGATACGCTGCGCATAGGCACGGTATTGCGCGTGCTGGAAGGCGATACGGAAATGGTCGATTGCGTGGGCATAGGTTGTCGGCTATCCGGTGACTGCCTGTTGCGCAATGCATTGAAAGTGGGCGTGGAAGCGTTTTATTCAGCAATGAATCAGTACACGCTGGCGGATATTGTGGGTGGCAATGCCGGTGAGCAGATCATCAACATGCACCGTACTTTTTTAATGGATCGCGCCGCAGCATAAGCGTGATTCAGATGAAATCGAGGGGACCTTCGGGTCCTTTTTTATAATCTATAAGTTGCATTTAATATGCTACATAGGAGTCTGAATGTTATCTGAACAATCCCGTCCCTACATCGATGCCAGCGTGCCTGTCTTGCGCGAGCATGGCCTGGCCATCACCCAGGTTTTTTACAAGAACCTGTTTGCATCCCATCCGCAACTGCACAATATTTTCAACGCCGGCAACCAGGCCAACGGCTCGCAACAGCAATCACTCGCCTCGGCCGTATTTGCATATGCCGCCAATATAGACAATCAGGCTGCACTGGCGCCGGTCATTTCGCGCATCGTGCACAAGCATGTGTCGCTGGGCGTGACGGCGGCGCATTACCCCATCGTAGGTGAGCACCTGCTTGCAGCGATCAAGCAGGTGCTGGGCGATGCAGCGACGCCGGCACTGCTGGATGCGTGGGCAGAAGCCTATGGACTGCTGGCGCAGGCCTTGATCGCTGAAGAAAACAGATTGTATGCAGACGCCGGTGTGCAGGCAGGCGATTTATTCGACATGCGCGTGACGGCGATCGAGATCGAAAGCGAGCAAGTCACTTCGTTCAGCCTGGTGCCGGTAGCAGGCGGGGCCGCGCCTTCGTTCCGTCCGGGCCAATACGTGAGTGTGGCTGTGCATTTGCCGGATGGCTTGCGTCAGTTGCGTCAATACAGTTTGTCCGATGCCCCCGATCATCAACACTTGCGCATTTCGGTCAAGCGTGAAGTCGCTGGTGCGGAAACGCCGGCCGGCATGGTGTCGAACTGGCTGCATGACAATCTCAAGGTCGGCAGCATCGTGCCTGTCAGCCAGCCGTTTGGCGATTTTGTGCCGGATACAGATGGCGATGGAGCGATTGTCCTGCTGTCTGCCGGCGTAGGCATCACGCCTATGATTTCAGCCTTGAACCGGATTGCCAGGGTGGCACCGCAGCGTCGCGTCATATTTGCGCATGCGGCTCGCAATGCGCAACACCATCCGCACCGTGCCGATATCGCCAAGGCCGTGGCGCACATGCCCAACCTGCACAGCGTGACGTTTTATGAAGAAGCGAAGCAGGATAATGAAGCCAGCCTGGCCGGCCGCATGCAAATGGAGAAATTGCCGCAATGGGATTTGGCCAACACCAAGGTGTACATGTGCGGCCCGCTGCCGTTCATGCAGGCACAATGGGCAGAACTCGTGGAGCGCGGTGTGCCCGTGCATCGCCTGCACAGGGAAGTGTTTGGCCCGGACATGCTGGACCATTTGATTTGATTAAACTTCGGGTGCAAGGGCTGTCACGGCTGTTGCACTCGCATCTGTATCGCCAATAAAAAATCCGCCGCGGCGGATTTTTTTTGTTCGGCTTGCATGCATGGCAGTCGAATCAGAATTGTTCCCACTCATCTTCTGTCGTCTTGCCGGCACTGGCGACTTTTGCCGGCGCAGCCAGCGCGCGTTTGGCCGCCGGTTTGGCTGGATTGCCGGGCAAGGTTTTAGGACGCGGCTGTACATTAATGCTCTGGAACTCGGCTTGATGGCCTTGCAGCTTGAATACGCTGACCACGGCAGACAGATTGCTGGCCTGATCCCGCAGCGATGCGGCAGCGGCGGCGGCTTCCTCGACCAGCGCGGCATTTTGCTGTGTCACTTCATCCATTTGGCTGATCGCCCGGTTGACCTGCTCGATGCCGGAGCTTTGTTCCTGGCTGGCGGCCAGGATTTCACCCATGATGTCGGTCACGTGTTTGACGCTGTCGACTACTTCAGTCATCGTCGTGCCTGCCTGTGCAACCAGCTTGCTGCCGGTATCAACCTTGTCGACCGAGTCATCGATCAGGGACTTGATTTCCTTTGCTGCGGCAGCCGAGCGTTGCGCCAAGCTCCTGACTTCGCTCGCTACCACCGCAAAGCCGCGGCCCTGTTCGCCGGCACGGGCCGCTTCGACTGCGGCGTTGAGTGCAAGGATATTGGTCTGGAAAGCGATGCCGTCGATGACGCCGATGATGTCGACGATTTTCTTGGCTGAGGTGTTGATCGCATCCATCGTATCGACCACATCGGACACTACGGCGCCGCCCTTGACGGCAACCGCGGAGGCGGATACAGCCAGCTGGTTTGCCTGGCGTGCATTGTCGGCATTCTGCTTGACGGTCGAAGTCAGTTCTTCCATCGAGGAAGCGGTTTCTTCCAATGAAGCTGCCTGTTGTTCGGTGCGGCTGGACAGATCCAGATTGCCGGCCGCGATTTCCGTGGTGGCGCTGCCTATGGCGGTGCTGCCTTCGCGTACCTTGGATACCGTGTCCGTCAGGCGCTGCTGCATTTTCTGCAGGCCGAGCATCAGGGTGCCCATCTCGTTTCTGGATTTGATTTCTATCTTGCTGGTCAGGTCACCCGATGCAATGGCATCGAAATGGCGCAGCATTTCCTGCAGCGGCCCAGTAATGGCGCGGATCAGGAAGAAGGCATAAATTGCCACCGCAATCAGACCGATTAAAACGCCGGCAATGGCGGCTATGCGGAAGTTCTTGAACAGGGTCTGGCTGGCCTCATATCCGGCCGCAGCATCTTTCACTTGCAGATCAACCAGCGCGTCTGAGCTCTTGAGCAATGCCTGGAACAGCGGCGACATTTTTTCTATGAGTATCTCTTCGGCTTCTTCGGTGCGTCCGGCGCGCAGTGCGCTAATCAAAGCCTGCTCGCCTTCCTTCAGATACAGCGCCCGCTTGGCGGTCACTTCATCGGCCAGATTTTTCTCTTCGGGACTTCCTATCGGCAGCGCCAGGTATTTTTTCCACGCTTCCTCGGATTGCAGATAGAAATTTTCTGCGCGCTTGATGGTAGGTTCCGCGCTGGCTTCGTGCGGCCGCATCGCGACGCGATTGAGCGCGGCGCGGGCCTGCAGCAGGCGCGTCATCATGACGTGGATCGCATCGGATGAAGGCATCTGGTTCGTGTAGATGTTCTGCAGAGTGTTATTGGTGGTTTGCACGCCGAAGACGCCCATTGCACCGCCGATGATGAGCATGATGCCCATGAACGTCATCGTCAGGACCAGACGAAACTTGATGGAGATATTTTTCAACATGATTCTTCCATGGAAAGTGATGGGTTTGCGTGGCAGGTTTTTCGATCAAGACCGTTCCTGCCAGAATTGAATGGCAGGGGGCATTTGTCGACGCAGAGTAAGGATGCGTGAGACTTCAGCCGGAATGAAAGGGATGATTATTGCCGCAATGAAACTACCATGGAGTATAGCGAGCGTTTCAGGCAGCGTCGACGCATTTCAGAATGCATCCTTGTAAAAACAACGCAGTTAAATGCACAATGAAAGTTGCATTTCGGATGCCTGTATCCGTGACTGGCGAGCCGGCTGTTTTTATTTGCGACAGGACCGCAGGCTGAACCAGATGCCCACCAGTACGGGCGTCGCCAGGGCAAGCCAGGCAAGTCCATGCCATATACCTGTTGCCAGCAGTGCTGCGAGCAAGCCGAATACCGTGAGTAGTGCCAGGATGATAGGCGTGCGCCAGACAAACCAGAAGTTGCTGCGCGGAGGTGAGGTATTGGTCATTGCCAGTTTTCCCAAAGAAGCAAATGTGTATTGTAAGGGCGCCCAATAATCCGCATGAAAGACGCAGTATCAGGTCATTTTACTTATCTTCATGACACCAGTCCTGGTGAAGAAGATGGCTTTCTTCCTTAATGCTTTCTGCGCAAAGTGGGTATGCACTTACGTGGCTAACCATGCCTTGAGCCGTTGCTTAAGTAAAACGTAACGGCTCAAGGTTTGAGCGCAGAGATCGTAAAAGGCGTTAGAAGTCTATCGACGCCGACAATACGAAGGTACGTGGTGAACCGACGGTCACATAAGTACCTGTTGTGAGCCAGTAGTTCTTGTCTAGCAGGTTTTCGATGTTAGCGCGCAACACCACATCTTTGCCGGCTACCGAGGTGCGGTAACGGGCGCCGACGTCGTAGCGGGTCCAGCCGTCAAATTTCTGGGTGTTGGCAGCGGTCAAGTAGGCCCCTGAAGTGTAGATTATGCGTCCATTAAGCGATAGACCGGCAGCCCAAGGCGCATCCCAATCGAGGCCAGCGCTGGCCGTAGTATCGGGCACGCCCGCTGCGTCTTTTCCCTGATTTACACCATTGGGTGTCTTTGTCAGCTTGGGGTCGACGAAAGCCACACTCGCCATGCCCCGCAGGCCGCGTTGCAGTTCGCCATAGGCCGACAGTTCGAGGCCACGATTACGCTGTTCGCCGAAGTAACCATAGATGTTGGTCGCTGTGTCGACTTGCGCGTTCGGGCGCGCAATCTGATAGATAGCGGCCGTGGTGGTAATACGGCCCCAGTCCACCTTTACGCCGGCTTCGTATTGTTCAGATTTAAATGGCGCCAGTGCTTCGCCGGGATTCGCATAGCCGCCCGTCATCGATACGAAGGCGCCGCGAGTGAGGCCTTCGGTGTAGTTGCCGTACACCGAAACGTTGTCCATAGGCTTGAATACTATGCCTGCGAGCGGCGAGACTGCGCTCTTGTCATAGGTGCTTGTCTTTGCACCCGTCGCGTTGAAGCTTTGTACTTCCACGGTCTGGTTGCGTGCGCCGAGTGTGACCAACAGGCGGTCGTTCATGAAGGACAGTGTATCCGCGAGCGCGAAGCTGCTGAGCGTGGTGTCTGATGTTTTAAGCGGTGAAGTACGTGCTGCCGTGATAGAAGGAAGCGGCGCCGGATTGTAGATATTGGATGCGGTTGAATTGCCGGTAATGTAGGCACTGCCCGCTTCTTGCTGCATTTCAGTCACAGCAGCCGTGAGGGTGTGCCCGATGTCAGCCGTATTGAAACGCCAGCGCAAGCCGGCATTGCCGCTGGTTGTCTTGGTGTACGAGTCGTAGTAGTTGTTACTAACCGTAAAATTGCCAGCCGCATTGACGGCAGCGGTGGAGCGTGGAAACACCTGGTCGTTTGAACCATCGCGATAACCGATGCCGGCGTAGGCGGTCAGTGAGTCTGTGATGTCGTACTCAAGACGGGTGGCAATGGTCGAGTCCTTTTGTACCAGCGTCGTGCCGGGGTAGAAGTTCGAACGAGCGTCCGGTGGTGCAGGGATAGCAGAGAGGCCTGTATCAAGACTGATCTGTGGACGGAAGTTGTCCGTGTCGTCATGCTGGGCGATAGCGTCCAGCGACCAGCGCAAGCGGCTGCCCCGATAATCTATGCCTAGCGCGGCCAGGCCGGTTTGCTGGTTGCCACTGTCGATTGTGGCCTCGCCGTCGCGCACCAGTCCGTTGAAGCGGACACCCCATGCCTTGTCTGCGCCGAAGCGACGACTCATATCCAGCCCCAGGCCGAAATTGGAGCTGCCGGTATACGTAGCGGTCACGCGCGTGAGTGGATCATCGCCAGCACGTTTGCTAACAATGTTGATGCCTCCACCGACACTGCCGCTTGGTGCGATACCGTTGATCAGCGCGCCCGGTCCCTTAAGGATCTCGACGCGTTCGACGAGTTGCGCCGGCACACGATTTTGCGAGATCAAGCCGTACAGTCCATTGAGGCCGACGTCGGTGGCGCTGACCGCAAAGCCACGGATCTGGAAGGTGTCATCGAAGCCGGTGCCGCCGGTACTCATGCGCACTGAGGCGTCATTGACCACGACGTCGGCTAGCGTGCGAACCTGTTGGTTTTCTAAAAGTTCAGACGTGTAGTTGGTTGTGCTGAATGGCACATCCATCGCGTTCTGTGTGCCCAGTAGACCCAAGCTGCCGCCACGTGCTACTTGTCCGCCAGCGTAGGCCGGTTCTAAATCAGTTGACGCTACAGCAGAAACGTTCACTGCCGGCAGGGTACTGACACCAGGCGCGACGCGACGTAGACGATAACCACCATTAGTACCTGACACAGCTTCCAAACGGTGTGTGCCAAGAATCGCATCCAGGCCGCCGTTTACCGAATAACTGCCTTTGAGACCGGAACTTTGCAGGCCTGCCGTCAGTTCAGGATCGATCGCAACCAGTGCACCAGCTTCGCGGCCAAACCGGCCGAGCACCTGATCCAGCGAGCCAGCAGGGATGTTGTATTGACGGGCAGCTTCTGTTCTAACAGATGCATCCGGTGTGCTTTGCGCTAATGCAGGCACGAAGGCGGCAGTACCGACCAGCAGCGCGCTGCACAGCGCGAGGCGTGCGGCATGTGCGATCGGTGTGATGGTCATCGGTGGTTGACGATGCATGCTTGCATCGTGCTTGAACTGGTGTGGCATCTTGGTTCCTTTTCGTATCGGGCTGGAAATGCGGCGTTGCCTTTGTTTGCAGCGCCTCTATTCCTGTTGATGCACGAGTTATGGAAACCTGCCTTCGTATTTGAAAATATTTTTTCTTGTTGCTTACTTGATTACGTGAATAATTTATTTCCGCAACGCTTCAAGTCTTTTTGCTGACGGTGGTCCAGTAGCGTGTCAGGTGACTGATTTGCAAGGGTAAGGTTTCGCTCAATAAATCCAGCACCGCGTCGGTGTCATGCAGAGGAAAAGAGCCGCTGACCAATAAGTCGGCAACTGCGGGATCGCAGCGCAGTACACCTTTGCGATAGCGGTCGAGTTCGTTGAGGAAGTCGGCCAGTCGCATTCGTTCCACTACCAGCACGCCGTCGGTCCATGCAGCGATGCTGTCATCCAAAACAAATGGTGTCAGAACGGACAATGCAGTGAACCGGGTTTGTTCGCCGGCGTTGACGCGTACTGCATCGCCGCTGGTTGCAGCAATGTTGACTGCACCTTCCATCACCGCCACGACGGTGGTGGAAGTGCTATCAACAACATTGTGTCGGACCGTGAAGCGCGTGCCGACAGGACGAATGCTGCCATTGTCGGTCGCAACTTCAAACGGTCTGCTGGCGGTGTCTTTTGCCGTCGTCACCATGATCTCGCCACGAAGTAACACGATCTGGCGCAGATGATCGTCGAAGCGTACGTCGATTGCTGTTGCCGTATTAAGCATGATGCGTGTGCCGTCTGCCAGCACGATGTTGCGTTGTTCGCCGGTAGCGGTGTGATGATCTGCAGTTGCGGTTTGCCATACAGCTTGTTTGCGGATGGCAACCGTGCTGCCAGCTATGACACCAAAGCCTACCAGCGATCGCAAGACCATACGACGCGTGTTGCCATCGGTGCTGCGCAATACGGAACGCAGCAGTGGCGATGCGACATGATTGCCGCTACTGCGCAAATCGTGCCCTAGTGTATTCAACCGTTGCCAGGCTTGCTCATGCTTTGCGTCAGCATTGCGCCACGCAGCACATGCATGCCTGTCTGCTTCGTTCACGGCACCCGATTGCAGCGTAACCAGCCAGACTATCGCCTGTTTGACGATGGCCGGATCGATGTGATCGCCAGTGTCTGACCGTGGAGCGAAGAGCGTGTGAGAGGACATGGAATGAATACTTATTGCGGTGCGTAGACGGCTGCATAGCAGTGTTGAAAAGCGCGGATCATTGATTTTTGTACGGCATTGACTGACATCTCGAACTGCGAACCGATTTCGGCATAGGTCAATCCATCGAGTTGCGACAGCAAAAAAATATCGCGCACGCGTGGCGACAAGCCATCGAGTACACGGCTGACTGCCGTGAGTGCTTCGACTACCAGCATGCGGATTTCCGGCGACGGTGCGGTTTCTTCCGGCATCCCGGCCAATGCATCCAGATAAGCGCGCTCCAATGCAAGTCGGCG
>NZ_JAUSME010000061.1 GCF_030645555.1 Herminiimonas sp. | reverse complement strand
ATGTCGATTTGCACGAACTTCTTCGCGCCACCCCAGGTTTTGCCCTTGCCATGTGACAGCAGCCAGTTCAAACGTGCGCCGATCAGAACAACAACGTCGGACTCTTGCAGCACCATCGAACGCGCAGCAGCAGCGCATTGTGGATGGGTATCGGAGACCAGACCTTTAGCCATCGACATAGGTGTGAATGGGATACCTGTTTCTTCGATCAGCGCTTTGATGTCTGCGTCGCATTGTGCGTATGCAGCGCCTTTGCCGAGCAGGATCAGTGGCTTTTTAGCGCCTTTGATCAGCTCAACAGCGCGAGCAACAGCCGATGGGCCTGGGATTTGTTCTGGCGCTGGATCAACTGGAACGAACAGGGTTTTCGCGCCTTCTTCTGCGCTCATCACGGTGCTGAACAAACGTGCCGGGATATCCAGATACACGCCGCCTGGGCGACCCGACAATGCGGTACGGATAGCACGGACAACAGCAACGCCGATGTCTTCAGTACGGTTGATACGGAAAGAAGCCTTGCAATGCGGACGAGCGATGTTCAACTGATCCATCTCTTCGTAATCGCCTTGTTGCAGGTCGACGATTTCACGCTCTGACGAGCCCGAGATCAAGATCATCGGGAAGCAATTGGTGGTGGCGTTAGCCAGTGCGGTCAAGCCGTTCAAAAAGCCTGGTGCGGAAACGGTCACGCAAACGCCCGGCTTCTTGGTCAAGTAGCCAGCAACCGATGCTGCATAACCAGCATTTTGTTCATTGCGGAAGCTGAAGAACTTGTTACCACGCGCTTGCCACATGCGGCCGATTTCCGTCACTGGGATGCCGAGCAGGCCATAGATGTTGGTGATGCCATTCATTTCCAAGGCTTCCATAAGAAGATGGAAGCCGTCGGTCAGCTCTACGCCTTCGGGTACTACTGCTGTCGCGTTAGTCATGATGAAATGTTCTCTTTCGATAAAGGTTGAGCAACGTTGCCCAGTGCCGTGTCAATACCGTGCTTTTGACGGTCATTATTACTTGCAAGGCACCTCTAAAAATCAAATCGGCGATTTTTAGAGATACCCTTAGTTATGCGCTTTTACGCATAGCTATCCAAGTGGGCGTATCATATCGATCTGTTCGCGCTTCTATCATTGACCCCGGTCAATTTTCATCGCATGATATTCACCCCTTCTTAACAACTGCCTTCTTGGCCTTTTGATACTGTAAATGCCGACTGTAGATAACCATCCGGAACGAAACATCATCCGCGTCCAACTGAAGCAAAATCATGTCTTGAAAGACATGACCGATGCCGAATGGGCGGAGCTGGAACCCCATCTGCTCGTGGTCGATTGCCCAAAAGGCGATTTTCTACTGCATCAGGGCGTGCACGAAATGGAACAGTATTTCATACTCGACGGCATACTGAAGCGCGTCGTCACCAACCAGCAAGCCAAGGAAATGATATTGCGTTTTGCAGATGAGCGCAGCATAGAAACCAGCTACGCTGCGTGGCGCCTCAAAACACCTACGCCTTACAGTATTATTTGCGTGACCAAGGCACGCGTCGTGAAATTGCCATTATTGCAATGGATCGCCTTTATTGAAAAGCATGAGCACGTCAAACAGGCATTTGAATACGATGTCATGCATTTGATGAGCGACATCATGGCGCATACGATCACGCTGCATTTGCTTGACGCACCAGGTCGGGTGCAACGTTTCGTGCGCAAACATCCCGAACTGTTTGATCGCATCCCGAAAAAGGAACTGGCTTCCTACCTGAATCTTTCTCCCGAGACACTGAGCAGACTGAAGCATCAAGGAAAAATCTGACCTCATTTATCAGACGAGGTCAGATGTCTACGTTAGTACTTTCCTGAAGAATAAAGCTTGGAATTGGCCATCAAGCGCAACTGATTGTCGACACTCGCCACACCAGCCACACCCGCAGCAACTTTCCCCGCCGCCGCCAGCTCATCCGCACGCAAGACTATACCGCTCAACGTCACCCGGCCGTTACTGGCCTCTATCGTGACATTGACGTCATGACTGGCGGCCGCACTCTTCAGTGCTGCGCGCACATGCATTTCCAGCGTCATGTTTGCCAGTGCAGCTTGCGATGCCGTGGTTTCCTGAAACTCGGGACGGTTCGTCAGGTTCATGATTTGCGATACGCAGCTTTCCACTGAAATACGATCGGTGTTCAGCACCAAATCATAAAGGACCGGGTCTCCCCACGTTACACCGAACTGCTGATGCATGCGTGCAGCATGTGCTGCATCGCTGCGACGAATTTCAGCCTCGGCAAAAGCAGCATCGTCTGTTTCCAGGTGCCCCATCAGCCATGCGACCCGATTGTTCATGGAGCGCGTAATCCGGACCGTCACGACGTGCGGCACAGGCCGCAGCAGGCAGGTTGCACCCCAACCACGCAGCACCACATTTCCCTTGTTTGCGAGCTCGAATACTTCCTCAGCCGTATAGATCGCCATGCCCTCTTCGTCGGTGGTCACCCGGTCGACAAAACCAGCCCGCCCTTCGCGCAGACGACGAATCACGCTTTTGCTGATGTCCATCTTTTCCGCAAGATGATCAATTACTTCGTGGCGCATCACGGCAAGATTCTGCGTTTGCGCAAGATGCATTGCAACATCCTTGGCAAGTGAGCCCATTTCCTGCGTCATTGCGATCACTGGCATAGCTATCTCCTTTGGTTATGGTTCAACGTACAGTACACGAGATATGGATAAAAACCGGCTCGAGGCCGGCAACATCTATCAACTTCAGACAAAATAAAATTGCTAACGTTCTAAGCCCAGAAACAACAATGCCTCACACGGCAGACACCGTGTGAGGCATATCGGATCAGATCGGCGCAAGAGCCAGATCTTTCAGCACCCCGTTGTGCGGGGTACCGTGATCACAGGTATGGCGAAAAACAATCAATCTACTGGACGATCCGCAGCGAACTCATCCACTTTTGGTGGGCGAATTTTTGCAATCAGGCGCCCAATCAAAGGCCAGAACAACATCAACAATGCCAGACCGGTGATCGAGCCTACCAGTGGGTTCGAGAACATGATAGACATTTCGCCTTGCGATGTCAGCATCGCTTGACGGAATGAATCTTCTGCCTTGTCGCCGAGCACGAGTGCCAGAACCATAGGAGCAAGCGGGTAGTCCAGTTTCTTGAACAGGTAACCGATCACGCCGAACACCAGCATCAACCAGATGTCGAACATTGCGGTGTGAACAGTGTAAGCACCGATTGCGCAAATCACGATAATCACTGGAGCGATGATCGAGAATGGAATACGCAGGATCGATGCAAACAGCGGCACTGTCGTCAACACAACCAGCAGACCAACCAGGTTACCCAGATACATACTGGCGATCAAGCCCCAAACGAAGTCTTTTTGCTCAACGAAGAGCAATGGACCAGGTTGCAGACCCCAGATCAACAAGCCGCCGAGCAACACTGCAGCCGTTGGCGAACCTGGGATACCCAGCGCCAGCATAGGCAGCAATGCCGCCGTACCAGCAGCATGTGCAGCGGTTTCAGGAGCAACAACACCTTCGAGTTCACCGGTACCGAACTTCGAACCGTTCTTCGACATTTTTTTAGCAATGCCGTAAGCCATGAACGAAGCAGGGGTTGCGCCGCCTGGCGTAACACCCATCCAGATACCAACCAGCGAGCTGCGCAGCGAGGTTGCCCAGTATGCAGGCAGTTTTTTCCAGGTTTGAAAAACGATTTTTGGATCGATTTTTGCAGATTTACCCGAAAATGCCAGGCCTTCTTCCATCGACAACAGAATTTCGCCGATACCGAACAAGCCGATAACTGCAATCAGGAAGTCGAAACCACGCATGAATTCTTCGAAACCGAAGGTCAGGCGCAATTGGCCAGTCACGGTATCCATACCAACCGAAGCCAGTGCGAAACCGAGTGCCATCGAAGCCAGGATCTTGAACGGCGAACCTTTGCCCATACCAACGAAGCTGCAGAAAGTCAGCAGATAAACCGAGAAGAACTCTGGAGGACCAAAGCGCAACGCAAATTTAGCAACCAGTGGTGCCATAAAGGTGATCATGACAACCGCAACAAACGCACCAATGAATGATGATGTGAATGCGCCAGTCAAGGCCTCACCTGCACGGCCATTTTGCGCCATCGGGTATCCATCGAAGGTGGTCGCAACGGACCACGGCTCGCCAGGGATGTTAAACAGGATCGAAGTAATCGCCCCGCCGAACAATGCACCCCAGTAGATACACGACAACATGATAATTGCCGATGTTGGTGTCATCGAGAATGTGAGTGGCAGCAAGATCGCCACACCATTCGCGCCGCCCAAACCAGGCAAGACGCCGATCAAGACCCCCAACACGATACCGATTACCATCAGTAACAGGTTCATTGGGGTCATGATGACCGCAAACCCGTGAAACAATGAATTAATTTCGTCCATTTTACTTAAAACTCCTTGAATTCCAATCTGACTCGACAGCTATTGCCGGATTTAACCGTGCAATGCTTAATAACCGAGGAAGCTCAAAAGATCGATGGACCCTTTGAACAGGGGCACTTTGAACCAAACCTCGAACATGAAGAAAAACACGGTATTGACGCAAACTGCGGAAATAACGGCTTTCAGTGGCGAGAATTTGCCGAGGAAGACCATGAACAAGGCAATGTACACAGCGGAAGAAACATAAATACCGAAAACCTGGATCGCGCCGACATAAATTGCAGCAGGAATCAAGACTTGCAGTACGCGCTTCAATTGCTCGCCATCGACAAATACTTCAGTATTTTTATTTTTTGCAAACAGCGCTTGAAAAAGCGTGCCGGCGCCCGAGATACAGATCACAAGGCCAATATAAAATGGGAAATAGCCGGAACCAGGACCATCGGTAGTCCAACCCGCGCCCAATTCCCAACTTGAAATAGCGACAACAATACCCAGCAACAGCAGAAGAGCAGCGACAACTGCCTCTACAACATAAGTGGCCACACCCGTACGAATGCCACCGCTGGATTCTAAATTCTGATCCATGAGGAATGCTCCTGAAAATTTTCTACAATAATTTGGGGCGCCCGAGTAAAGACACTACCGATATTCCCGGTAGTATCTTTACTCTTCGACCCCGATGATCTATTACTTCTTAGCCATGAAGCCAGCTTCTTGCATCAGAGTAGCGTGTTGCTTCTCTGCTGCTTCGAGCCAGACTTTGAAGTCATTGCCGGTTTTGAAGGTAGTGTTGAAAGCACCTTTTTCCATGTAATCTTTCCATTCAGGTGTTTCACGCACCTTCTTGAACAGATCCACGTAGTAAGCCAATTGATCCGGTGTCACGCCAGCTGGCATGAAAATACCGCGCAGCATGGTGTACTCGGTAGGAATGCCGGCTTCTTTGCAAGTCGGGATGTCATTCCATGATTGGGTTTCGGTGATTTTAGCTTTGTAAGGCATACGGACTGAATCAAACACACATTGTGCCTTCAGCTTGCCTGCACGCCATTGCGCAACTGCTTCGATCGGGTTGTTCACGGTTGATTGCAAGTGATTGCCAACCAGCTGAACAGCCACTTCTCCGCCGCCTTTGAACGGGATGTAGATGAACTTGGTACCCGTTGCTTTTTCCAGGCCGACCGTAATGATCTGATCTTCCTGCTTGGAGCCTGTACCGCCCATTTTGAACTTGTTAGGGCCGGCAGCTTTTACCGCTTCAATATATTCTTTTGCGGATTTGTATGGCTGCTCTGCATTGGTCCACAAAACAAATTGATCCAGAGCCAACATCGCGACTGGCGTCATTTCTTTCCAGTTGAATGGGACACCGGTTGCCATAGGCGTGGTGAACAGATTCGACAGGGTGATGATGATTTTGTGTGGATCGCCTTTTTCGTTTTTGACGCCGAGGAAACCCTCTGCACCAGCACCACCCGATTTATTGACGACGATCAGTGGCTCTTTCATCAATTTGTTTTTGATGATCACGCCTTGAATCAAGCGCGCCATTTGATCAGCGCCGCCGCCGGTACCAGCTGGCACGACGAACTCGACTGGCTTGGTTGGCTCCCAGGCAGCGAATGCTGGGGTTGCAGTGATAGCTAATGTAGCAAACGCGCCAGCTGTTGCCTTGACGATGCCACGTGTTGTAATGAATTCCTTGATCATTGCTGTCTCCTGTGAATAATAATTTTGCATACTTATTACTAACTTGCCGCGTCGATGTGCCTTGTGAGCACTAGCACCGTGCGGCGTGCGGTGCCCTATAGAACATAACTTTGTAGTTACTTAATATTTTTTCTTCGAGGATAGTGTGGCTTTTCTCCGAAAAATCTCTTGACCGGCGTCAAGTTTCCAAGACTCCGGGCTATTGTTCGATTGCACTTTTTAAGTTTCGTTCGGGTAACATTTTGTAAGTTATTGATTTGTCGCGATGGTCTCCATTTACCATCACTACAAAACTCAACTCACAACTGCGTTTGAAGTGCCAATTTTATTTATATGCGGCTACTTCGTTCCACTACCCGACACTCAAATCTGTAACGTATTTATTCGCGCTAACACTGCATAAATTTTACTTTGCGTGAGTGTGGCATCCTTGACAGAGAAATTGGAAAATAATTTTATCTGCACGTATGGTTTGCACTTCAAATCATTTTAATTCTTACTGTCTTGCAATCTTATCCGCCACCGATTGCGCGCCAACAAGGGGCGTAAATTCTGCGCCGCCCTCATCGCCTCGACTCAAAACTCAATTCTTCGAGCCGTGAAGCAGACTTTCTTACGATCAATGATTGTCATCATTAACCATTTAAAACCGAGTGCACAATCCGTATTTATACGTACTGCACCGATATGCAACATAACAGCGCCATATGACATGCCCGCGACAAAATCAGGCATGCATGGAAAGTCGGATCGATTGCCCCACACATCCTCGCATCGTGCCGGCTGTCAAAATCGCGGCGAAAAAAAGCCTGCGAAAAAATCTCCGCAGGCTTTAATTTTAACGACCCATACCGTTTAAGCGATTTTCTGCAGCTTGACCAGGCCGGACTCTTCAGCCATGGTCTTGGCCAGCAGCTTGACCAGCGCATAGACGGTATCAATGTGCGGCGTAGGCGTTTCAGTCAGACGTCCGAGCTCAACCACAGAGCCGACCAGCGCATCAATCTCGGGGTCACGACCAGCCTCAACGTCCTGCAGCATTGACGTCTTGTGCTTGCCTACTTTTTCAGCACCGGCGATACGCTTGTCCAGCGTTACGCGGAACTCGATGCCCAGCTTGTTGGCAACGGTTTGCGCTTCCGTCATCATCGCAGCCGCCAGTTCACGCGACAGCGGGAATTGGCAGATATCCTGCAGGGTCGAGTGCGACAAGGCGCTGATAGGATTGAAAGTCAGGTTGCCCCACAATTTCAACCACATTTCCGAACGGATGTTTTCGAGCACTGGCGCCTTGAAGCCGCCGTTGGTAAAGCATTCCGAAACGCGGGTTGCACGTTCGCTGATCGAACCATCGAGTTCGCCGATAGGGAAACGATCGCCTTCGATGTGTTTAATCACGCCTGGAGCGATCAATTCCGATGCCGGGTAGACGACGCAGCCAAGTACGCGGTCAGCCGGGATCTGGGCGGTAATCTTGCCGGTCGGGTCGACGCTTTCAACACGCGTACCGGCCAGCTTGCCGCCATGCTTGTGGAAGTACCAGAATGGAATACCGTTTTGCATCGTGACGATGACGGTTTCAGGTCCGATCAGTTTTGGCAGATCGTCGGCGATCGCTTCCAGTTGATGCGCCTTCATTGCCAAGACGATGATGTCTTGATGGCCCGCTTCGTCGTAGTTGTTGGTTGCCTTCACATTCGACGCCACGTGCTCGGTGCCGTCGTGCATGATCAGTTTGGCGCCATTCTTGCGAATCGCTTCCAGATTGGCACCGCGCACGATAAACGTAACGTCTTCACCTGCCAGCGCCAACTTGACGCCCACGTAACCACCGATCGCGCCTGCTCCGATAACTGCAATTTTCATACTCTTACCTCGCGACTATTATTTAAAATCGTTTGTGAGCTTGCCGATGCCGGCAATCTCGATCTCGATGACGCTGTTCGGCTTCATCGAGCCGACACCGACGGAGGTGCCGCACAGGATGATGTCGCCAGGGTTCAGCGTCATGTCGGCAGAAATCAGACTCACCAGTTTCTGGACCGAAAAGCGCATGTCGCTGATCGGGTAGTCTTGTCGGATATCGCCATTCAGAATTGTTTTAACGACCAGTGTGGTCGGGTCTATGCCGGTCGCAACCACAGGGCCGAAAGGACAGAAGGTATCCAGGCCTTTGGCGCGCACCCACTGCGGGAACGATGCATCGCGATTGAGGATGTCGGCAACAGTGACGTCATTGGCGACGGTGTAACCGAACACATAATCCAGCGCGTCCGCTTCAGATACACGCTTGGCAGTCTTGCCGATCACGATGCCGAGCTCGCCTTCAAAGACGATTTTTTCATCTGTAGGCGGCTTCTCGATCGTTTCGCCTGGATTCAAATACGAGTTTGGCGACTTGATCAGATACAAAGGTTCTGCAGGATCTGCCAGATTCAATTTTTTCGCCAGTGCGTGGAAGTTGTTCCACATCGCGATGATCTTGGTTGGCTGAGTCGGCATCAACACTTTGACGTCATTGAGTTTCAAGACGGTGTCGGTTTTGACTGGACGGGCAAACATGTCGCCTGTGTAGACTTGAATATTATCGCCTTCAAGCGTACCGAATTGGGTATTACCTGCGTGACTGAAACGAATCCAGTGTTGTGACATTTTTCACTCTTTTCTTAAAATTTCGAAACTTGTACTGTTACTCAGTGGCAGACCAGCGCGAACTTGTATTTCTATCGCGGTCACATCCGGCGTGCGCAATTGGCGCATCAGCATGTGTAACTATCTCTACAGAAAACATCGTGTATTTTCTGTAGAGATAACACTCCCCATGCAAGAGGAGTGTTAAGATTTTCTTGTTACAGAACCGATTTCAGCAAACGGCCCATTTCAGCAGGGTTACGTGTGACTTTGATGCCGCACGCTTCCATTACTGCCAATTTCTCTTGCGCCGTACCTTTACCACCGGAAATGATCGCACCGGCGTGGCCCATGCGTTTGCCTTCTGGTGCGGTAACGCCAGCGATGAAACCGATCACTGGTTTCTTCATGTTGTCTTTGACCCAGCGCGCGCACATTTCTTCTGCATCGCCGCCGATTTCGCCAACCATGATGACTGCATCGGTATCAGGATCGTCATTGAACATGCGCAGGATGTCGATGTGCTTCAAGCCGGAAACTGGATCGCCGCCGATACCGACCACGGTCGATTGACCGAGACCGAATTCAGCCAGTTGACCAGCTGCTTCATAGGTCAAGGTACCCGAACGCGAAACGACGCCGATGCGACCTTTCTTGTGGATGTGACCTGGCATGATGCCGATCTTGATTTCGTCTGGCGTAATCAAGCCTGGGCAGTTCGGCCCGAGCAGCAAGGTTTTCTTGCCTTCCATGCGTGCCTTGGTACGTATCATGTCGCGTACTGGAATGCCTTCGGTGATGCAGATCACCAGATCCATGCCGGCATCCACTGCTTCATCGATAGCAGCTGCCGCGAATGGAGGCGGAACATAGATGACAGAAACGGTTGCGCCTGTTTCTGCGGCCGCTTCCTTGACGGTTGCGTAGATAGGTACGCCTTCAAACGATTCGCCAGGTTTCTTTGGGTTCACGCCAGCAACGAAACAGTTTTTACCATTTGCGTATTCGATACACATTTTGGTGTGGAACTGACCGGTCTTGCCGGTGATGCCTTGGGTGATGACTTTAGTATCTTTATTGATCAGGATTGACATGCTTATTTCCCCTGTGCTGCGTTGACGACTTTTTCAGCCGCTTCAGCCATGTTGTTTGCAGTGATGATAGGAAGACCGGACTCAGCCAGTATCTTCTTGCCCAGTTCTTCATTGGTGCCCGCCATGCGAACGACCAGTGGAACTGTCAGATCAACCTGCTTCGCTGCTGCGATCACGCCTTGTGCGATCACGTCGCACTTCATGATGCCGCCGAAGATGTTGACCAGAATCGCCTTGATGTCCGGGTTTTTCAACATGATCTTGAATGCTTCGGTGACTTTCTCGGTCGTTGCTCCGCCGCCGACGTCGAGGAAGTTGGCAGGCGAGCCGCCGTACAACTTGATCACGTCCATCGTCGCCATTGCCAGACCAGCGCCGTTGACCAGGCAGCCGATATTGCCATCGAGCGAGATGTAGGTCAGATCGAATTTCGATGCTTCGATTTCAGCTGGATCTTCTTCATCCAGATCGCGCATTTCGACGATTTCAGGATGACGGTACATAGCGTTCGAATCGAAATTGAATTTCGCGTCGAGTGCAACGATACGGTCGTCGCCGGTGACGATCAATGGATTGATCTCAGCCAGTGACGCATCAGTTTCGTCGAATGCCTTGTACAAGCCTTGCATGAATGCGCGCGCTTGTGGAACCGAACCTTCAGGTACGCCGATTTTGCGGGCGATGTCATCAGCCTCGCTATCGAGCAAACCTTTGACAGGATCGATGAATACCTTGTGAATTTTTTCTGGCGTATGTTCAGCAACGTGTTCGATGTCCATGCCGCCTTCGCTGGATGCCATCAGGGCAACGCGCTGGCTGCCACGGTCAACGACCATGCCGACGTACAGTTCTTTCTTGATGTCGGCGCCTTCTTCGATCAGCAAACGCTTGACCAGACGACCTTCAGGACCGGTTTGATGCGTCACCAGTGTCATGCCCAGAATCTGGGATGCATACTGACGCACTTCATCGAGCGATTTTGCAACTTTAACGCCGCCGCCTTTGCCGCGACCGCCAGCATGTATCTGCGCCTTGACAACCCAGACTTTGCCGCCCAGGGTTTCAGCCGCTTTGACAGCTTCGTCTACGGAAAAACATGGAACGCCTTTTGGTGTCGTAACACCGTACTTACGCAGTATTTCTTTTCCTTGATACTCGTGGATATTCATGATCGTCCTTGTTGATAACCAATTTTTGGCAGCGTATCGCTACGATAAATTTTTTTTTGCATTTAATCCACGCAAAAACCGTCGATGCTCCCGGCAAAAGACTCTTATTCTAACAGTTGCCAAATTCGAATTAAACGGTGACCGGGATTGTCCGAGAAGCGTCTCTCAAACTCCTTGACCACGGTTAAGATTCGATACTTGCCGCTGCGAATCAATTTTACTTATTCAGCCACCGATTTTCAAACGACGCCGCGCAAACATAGCACAGCGACTCCATCAGTCACTTTTTTACACACAACAAATTGAGTGAGCTACATACTATACGCGGTGCGGCATCGAACCGATCAGTTGATGTGAACAGTACAGCTGTCTTGCCTTCATGTCGCGATTGCAACAGGTCATGATGAAGCGCGCATGATGCAATGCTCAAACGCCGACTTCGCCCCGTTGGATTTCCGCCCAGTTTACCGAGCGGGTCACGCGGGTTCCGCACGCAGTCATGGTTTCAAAGCAGCGTGCCTTGGCGGTTTGTATTGCTTCAATCAGGAAATCAGCTTCATACACTTTCAAGAGATGCGGTTGGCATGTTTCCAGATAATGTTGAAGGCGATTCCGTCCACCAGCAGCGACAGCGAGATCGTCGCTGGTGTTAGCATCCCAGTACCAGCTCAAGCCGAGATCGTAGAACGCCGCGTTATAGGCGTTACGATGAAGATCTGCTGCATCATCTGCAGTATATTGATCCAGCGCGGCATTGAACATGGTGAGTCTCCTAATTATGTACTTATTGGTGCTCGTTCTGAACAGGTTTTCCAGACTTGAGTTGCATATTAGGGTTAAAAAATGATTAGGTATAGTTAAAGTATTTAATCATAATGATTCCTTTAAGCTTATACATTAAATTACCTGCACCATGAAAAATGCCACACTCAGGCAGTTGAAGGTTTTCGAGACGGTAGCCCGTCTCTTGAGTTTTTCGCGCGCGGCAGAAGAACTGCATTTAACGCAGCCTGCCGTTTCCACCCAGGTGAAGAAACTGGAAGAGCATGCCGGGCTGGCCCTGTTCGAGCAACTCGGCAAGAAAATATTCCTGACGCCGGGCGGCTCTGAACTGCTGTATTACTGTCGTGCAATCATTCAGCAGTTCCAGGAAGCTGAAGATGCGATGACGCACTTCAAGGGCATCACTGGCGGAAAACTGAATGTAGCCGTGATCAGCGCAGGCGATTATTTTTTCCCGCGCCTGCTGGTGGAATTCGCGCGCAGCCACCAGGGCGTAACACTGAATCTGTCAGTGCACAATCGCGAAGGTCTGCTGAATCAACTGGCCAACAACCTGACTGATCTGGCGATCATGGTGCGCCCGCCTATAGACATGGATACCGTCAACGAACCGTTTGCACCGCATCCCTATGTCATCGTCGCCGCACCCGACCACCCTTTGGTCTGCAAAAAAAACATCCCGCTCAAGCGGCTGTTGCAAGAGCCGTTTGTGGTGCGTGAAAAAGGTTCGGATACCTGGAATTCGATGGAAGAAGGCTTCGGTGGCCGTGTCAACGATATCAATATCGCGATGGAAATCAAGAGTACCGAAACCATCAAGCAGGCGGTCATAGCCGGCATGGGCATCAGCTTTTTATCTGCGCACACGATCAGCCTGGAATTGCAGGCCGGTAGCCTGGCCGTGCTCGACGTGGAAGGTTTCCCGGTGATGTTGAACTGGTATGTCGTGCACAGGAAAAACAAGCGCCTGCCGCCAGTGGCGCAGGCATTCAAGAACTTCCTCTTGAATGAAGGTCCGGAATTGATAGAACGCATCATTCGCTACAACCCGAAACCGGGCAAGCAATTGAGCGACGCCCCGCTTAAAACGGGCGCAAAGAAAATCCGCGCAGCAAGCAAAAAATAATCTGGCAACATTAAAAAAGCCCGTATGTCATCGCAGACGTACGGGCTTTTTTCACGCGATCGATGCGATCAATTCGATACTTTCAAAATGATCTTGCCGATATGCGTACTGCTTTCCATCAAGGTGTGCGCTTGCGCGGCCTGCTCCAGTGGGAAAGTCTGATAAATCACCGGCTTGATCTTGCCCGCTTCTATCAAGGGCCAGATGCGAGCGCGCAATTGGTCGGCAATGGCTTTCTTGAATGCGACAGGACGCGAACGCAAGGTGGAGCCGGTAATCGTCAAACGGCGCAACAGTATCTGGCCCAGCGGGACATTCGCCTTGTTGCCGCCCAACAGTGCGATGAAGACCAGGCGGCCATCATCGGCGAGGCAACTGATTTCACGCGGCACGTAATCACCGCCTACCATGTCCAGTATCACGTTGACGCCTTTGCCGCCGGTGGCTGCCTTGACGATTTCAACAAAATCTTCCGTCTTGTAATTGATGCCACGCTCCGCTCCCAGCACTTCACAGGCGCGGCATTTTTCATCGCTGCCGGCCGTGGCAAATACCCGATGGCCGAGTGCCGTGGCGATCTGGATCGCCGTCACGCCGATGCCGGATGTACCGCCCTGCACCAGCAAGGTTTCATCGCCAGTCAGGGATACGCGATCAAAGACATTGCTCCAGACGGTGAAGAATGTTTCCGGCAATGACGCCGCCTCCACTGCATCCAGGCCTTTCGGTATGGGCAGGCATTGCTCGACAGGCGCGGTGCAATATTCCGCATAACCACCGCCTTGCGCCAGCGCACACACCATGTCGCCGAGTTTGAAACCGCTGCCTTCGATATCGCCGCCGACCACTTCACCGGCCACTTCCAGGCCAGGCAAATCCGATGCGCCCTTGGGCACCGGATAGTTGCCGGTGCGTTGCAGCACATCCGGACGATTCACACCGGCAGCGTGAACCTTGATCAGCAATTCACCGGCCCTGGGTTCGGGAATCGGGCGCTCGCAGAGCTGCAATACATCTGGAGGGCCGGGCTGGGTAATCTCGATCGCGCGCATGGTAATCCTTAATTGTGTAGATGTTGAAGGCAGCAAGGATATTCGATTATCCGCTAGTCTGCCTATCGGTATGCTAAAGCGGGGGATGCCCGCGGCGAATTTCCATGGTCAACAGTCGCCGGAGCAAGCATATGCCATGATAAAAACGCCGCTGTAAACGCACAAGGCAGCCTGCGGCTGCCTTGTGCGTGTTTCTATGCCTAACCAAAGGCATCAATTTCCATCATTACTGTTTTTGATAAATTTCCGAACCGCTTTTCACAAACTCTATCGATTTGACTTCCATCCCTTTTTTCAAGGCCTGGATTTCAGTAATCCCTTGCTGGGCTGCGTACTCGCGTACTTCCTGCGTGATTTTCATCGAGCAGAAATGCGGGCCGCACATCGAACAAAAGTGCGCGACTTTGGCAGAATCCTTGGGCAGGGTTTCATCATGGAATTCGCGCGCCTTGTCCGGGTCGAGACCGATGTTGAATTGATCGTCCCAGCGGAATTCGAAACGCGCCTTAGACAAGGCGTTGTCGCGTATCTGCGCCCCGATGTGACCTTTGGCCAGATCGGCAGCATGGGCTGCAATCTTGTACGTGATGATGCCGTCCTTGACGTCGACCTTGTTCGGCAAGCCCAGGTGCTCCTTCGGTGTCACGTAGCACAACATCGCGCAGCCATACCAGCCGATCTGCGCGGCGCCGATGCCGGAGGTGATGTGGTCGTAGCCCGGCGCGATGTCGGTGGTCAAGGGTCCCAGCGTGTAGAACGGCGCCTCGTGGCACTGCTCCAGTTGCAGGTCCATGTTTTCCTTGATCAGCTGCATCGGCACCCGATGCAGC
>NZ_JAUSME010000060.1 GCF_030645555.1 Herminiimonas sp. | reverse complement strand
GCAAGGCGCCGCGCCTTCCCCCGTCAAACTAGTTAGATCTTGCCGACCAGGTCGAGCGATGGCGTCAGGGTCTTGGCGCCTTCATTCCACTTGGCTGGGCAGACTTGACCAGGGTGGGCAGCAACGAATTGCGCAGCCTTGAGCTTGCGCAGGGTTTCCGAAACGTCACGAGCGATCGCGTTGTCATGGACTTCCAGGGTCTTGATGACGCCTTCCGGATTGATGATGAAGGTGCCTCGCAGTGCCAGGCCTTCTTCTTCAATGTGCACGCCGAAAGCGCGGGTCAGCTGGTGGGTTGGGTCGCCAACCAGTGGGAACTGGGCCTTGCCAACAGCTGGCGAGGTCTCATGCCAGACTTTGTGCGAGAAGTGGGTATCGGTGGTGACGATATACACTTCAGCATTGGCCTTCTGGAACTCGGCGTAGTTCGTTGCTGCATCTTCAACTTCGGTAGGGCAGTTGAAGGTGAATGCCGCAGGCATAAAAATCAGAACCGACCATTTTCCCTTGAGGGATTCGTTGGAAACTTCGACAAATTTACCGTTGTGGAAAGCGGTGGTTTTGAAAGGCTGAACCTGAGTATTGATAAGAGACATGGGAGTATCCTCGTTTGCTATGTGTCGGTTAATAAAAACTATCGAATGAGAAGAACTCATTGAGTATGATGATACAACAATCTGCATCCCGCTCTGATTGGTTGTATTAATCGACACGATTGGAAAAACTATGACCGCGTCCTTGCGCGATCGCCATCGCGGCCAGGATCAGCAATGCGGCAAAGGCGAACGCCAGGTGCATGCCGCCCACGGTAAATACCAGTCCCATCACGCAAGTGCCGCTGATCAGGCCGAGATTGCGCGACAAGGTCAGAATGCCTGAGGCGGCGCCACGCTGCTCATCGGCCACGGCGCTCATGACCGCGGTATTGTTAGCCGCCTGGAACAGTGCGTAGCCTGCGGTCAGGATGACGAGCGGCGCAATATATCCGGCCACACCCAGGCTCGCCGACGTCATGGCCAGGCCCGCTGCGCCGCACGCCATGCCGATCAGGCCGGCGATCGTCACCTGGTGGGTGCCCACGCGGTCGACAAGGCGCCCAGCCGGCACGCCCGTCAGGACCGATACGATGGGCCCGCATGACATCACCAATCCGATGGCTGCAGCATCGAGCGCAAGTTCACCCGCGAGATAAAAGGGGCCAATGACCAGCGTCGCCATGACCACTGCGGTAACCAGGACGTTCATGGCTAACCCTGCCCGGGGTATCTTTGGCGGCGCTGATGATGCCGGCTTGCTGCGCACGCTGTCAGCTGGCAGAAAGCAATACGCCAGCAGCAGCGCTGCGATCCCTATCGGTATGCTGATCAGGAATATGGAAGGCCATCCAAACTCTGCGATCAGCATGCCGCCCAGGGCTGGACCAAGTGCAGTCCCGGCTGCGGACATTGTTCCCAGCAGCCCCATCGCACTCCCGATTCTTGCTTTCGGGAGCGCGGCCATGGACAGCGCCATCATGATTGCCGCACCGAGACCCTGGACCGCCCGCAGCGCAACCAGCATCCGGAGTGTGGGGGCGATGGCGCACAGGCCCGACGCCACTGTAAATAGTCCGATGCCGATCAGGAGCAAGCGACGGCGGCCCGTGAGGTCGGCGAGACGGCCGACGCCGACAACTGTCACGGTAATCACCATCAGATAGACCAGCACGATCGACTGCACCTCGGCGAACGAGGCGTCGAAGGCCGTCGCCATCGCTGGCAACCCTACATTGGCGATACTGGTTCCTAGCGACGCCAGCAGCATCGAGAGTGACACGCTGGCGAGCGCCCAACGATACGATGGGTTCATGGTTTCCTCCTGCTGTATCCAACTGTACCGGCCCTGCTGCCATGGCGGAAGGCGCACCATTTGCAATTTATTAGTGCATGGGGCGCCATGTCACGCGCTAGAATTGGTGGATGACGAATCCCGACTTTAATTTGCTGATCACCCTCGACGCCGTGCTCTCGGAGGGCAGCGTCGCCCGCGCCGCCAGGCGGCTTGGCCTCAGCCCCTCGGCAATGAGCCGCGCGCTGTCGCGCCTGCGCGAAACGACTGGCGACCCTTTGCTGGTCAGGGCAGGGCGCGGCCTTGTGCCCACGCCTCGGGCCATGGCATTGCGCGAACAGGTCAGCCAGCTCGTGCAGGACGCCAAAGTCGTCCTGCGCCCGGCTGAAAAACTGGATATCAAAAAACTCGACCGGACTTTCACTCTCCGCACGCGCGATGGCTTTATCGAAAACTTCGGTCCGGACCTTATTGCCCGTGCGGCGCTTGAAGCACCTGGCGTACGCCTCTGCTTCGTCCCCAGGCAGGATCGCGAGAGCGCGTCTCTGCGCGACGGTTCCGTTGATCTCGAGACCGGCGTCATTGGCGCGGCCACCAGCCCCGAGGTGCGCACGCGCGCGCTTTTCCGCGACCGTTTCGTCGGCGTCGTCCGCATGGGCCACGCACTCAGCGAAGGACCCATGACACCGGCCCGCTATGCGCAGGGTCGGCATATTCGGGTATCGCTGCGGGGCACCGACAAAGGTCCGATTGACGACGCGCTGGAAGCGCTCGGCCTGCAGAGGGATATCGCAACCGTGGTCGGAGGCTTTACCGCGGCGCTGGCCGTGGCGTGCGCATCGGACCTGATTGCCAGCGTCCCCGAGCGGCAAACCGGCAAGCTCCGCGCCGGCATGCACAGCTTTTCCCTGCCTTTTCCCGCTCCTGCATTTACGGTCTCCATGCTCTGGCATCCACGCCTCGATGCCGATCCGGCGCATCGCTGGCTGCGTGACATGGTGTTTGAAATTTGCTCGCCAAGTTGCGTTGATGTCACATCTGGTATTAATTTGGACTGATTTATCCCATATTTCCAAGATATTGGTGCTATATTGGTATTGCAATATTATCTGAAAATACCTTTTCGCCGCCAGATGGATCGTTCATGTGATCCGCCCCGCGCGGACGACCGACTTCTTGAACAGGGAGTCACAATTGAACAGGACGATCATTAATAGCCTCATCGTCGGTCTGCTGGGTGGATCGATTGCCGCATGCGGCGGCGGGGCGCCCGGCGCCGTGGCGCCGCAAATCGCCGTGGCAGCGACGACCACGGTTTGCTTTCCGGCGTGGGTGAGCACCTTCGCCTATAGCGGCGGCGGAACGGCCAGCTATGCCGGCGTCAATTACACCGCCGCATACTGGACCCAGGGCGACAATCCATCAACCAACAATGGCGGGGCTGGCAGCGGCAAGCCATGGACGATCTCGAGTACCTGCGGCACCACGCCGACGCCCACTCCGACTCCAACTCCAACTCCAACTCCAACTCCGACACCAACTCCAACTCCAACTCCGACACCAACACCTACACCTACACCTACACCGACGCCCACTCCGACGCCAACCCCAACTAATTGCGCGCTGTGGGCTGAAGGAACAAGCTACACCGCTGGCCAGGTTGTCAGCTACCTTGGCGTGTCGTACAAGGCGCTCGTTACGCATACTGCGCACGTAGGCGCCAACTGGAATCCGAAAGATTCGCCGACGCTGTGGAGCGCGGGCGGCACCTGCACGACGCCGACCCCGACACCTACACCTACGCCGACACCAACGCCGACACCGACCCCGACCCCGACACCAACGCCCACCCCTGGCTTGGCCAAGCACGCGCTGGTCGGCTACTGGCACAACTTCACCAACCCAAGCGGCGCCACGTATCCAATCAGCCAGGTCAGCAATGACTGGGACGTCATCGTCGTTTCCTTTGCCGACAACGCGGGTGGCGGCAACGTCAGCTTTACCGTGGATCCGGGCGCAGGCACCGAAGCGCAATTCATCGCCGACGTCAGCGCCAAGCGGGCCGCCGGCAAGAAAGTGATCCTGTCACTGGGCGGCCAGAACGGTTCGGTATCGGTGGGCTCGACCGCCGAAGCGACCAACTTCACCAACTCGCTTCACGCCATCATCAACAAGTTCGGCTTCGACGGCATCGACCTTGATCTCGAAAACGGCGTGGCACAGGGCGCGGCCATCCAGACCTACCTGCCAATCGCCGTGAAGAACCTGAAAGCGAAGGTCGGCCCCAGCTTCTACCTGTCGATGGCGCCGGAGTGGGTGTATGTGGAAGGCGGCTTTACCAGCTATGGCTCGATCTGGGGCGCCTATATCCCGATCATCAATGCGCTGCGCAACGACCTGACCATCCTGCATCCGCAGTACTACAACAACGGCGACATCTACACGCCGTACGCCAGCGGTGCGCTCAAAGCCGGTTCTACCGACCAGCTGGTCGCCACCGCCAAGATGCTGATCGAAGGCTTTACCTACGGCGGCAACAACTTCGCGGGCCTGCGACCGGACCAGGTAGGCTTTGGCGTGCCGTCCGGACCCAGTTCGGCCGGTTCGGGCTTCACCACCACGGCCAATGTCAACAACGCCCTGAACTGCCTGACGAAGCTGCTCAATTGCGGCACCATCCGGCCCGTGACCGCCTATCCGGACTTCCGCGGCGTGATGACCTGGTCGATCAACTGGGACAAGAAAGATGGCTATAACTTCTCGGTGCCGGTAAAGGCACATCTGCGAACCTTGCCTTAATCCGGCGCATGCAACGAAAACCCGGCTCATTTGGCCGGGTTTTTTCGTTGGCGACTATACTGTCGGCATAAATGCACATTAGGCTCTATTGAAAACCCCAAAAAGAATTGCGCCGCTCGTTGAAGAGGGCCTGGTCGACGAAGTCATGCGCCAGCTCATGAGCGGCAAGGAAGCGACCGTGTACGTGGTGCGCTGCGGCGACGACATCCGCTGCGCCAAGGTCTACAAGGAAGCGGACAAGCGCAGCTTTCACCAGGCCGTGGCCTACCAGGAAGGCCGGCGCGTGAAGAACAGCCGCCAGGCGCGCGCGATGGAAAAAGGCACCCGCTACGGCCGCAAGATGGCCGAAGAAGTGTGGCAGAACGCCGAAGTCGAAGCGCTGTACCGCCTTGCCGCTGCCGGCGTGCGCGTTCCGAAACCCTATGTCTGCTTTGAAGGCGTGCTGCTGATGGAGCTGGTCACCGGCGCCGACGGCAATGCCGCGCCGCGCCTGAACGACGTTGAACTCACCCGCGAAAGCGCGCTGGCGTTTCACAAGGCCCTGTTGCGTGAAGTGGTGCTGATGTTGTGCGCCGGCGTCATCCATGGCGACCTGTCCGAATACAACATCCTGGTCGATGCCGAAGGCCCGGTCATCATCGACCTGCCGCAGGCAATCGATGCCGCCGGCAGCAGCGTGGCGGCCGACATGCTCGAGCGCGACGTGAGCAACCTGGCCACTTTCTTTGCTGCCGTTGTTCCGGAACTGGCAGGCAGCCAGTACGGAAAAGAAATCTGGATGCTGTACGAAGCAGGGCTGCTGACGGCCGATACACCGCTGACAGGCATCGTCGCGGCGCCCGAGGAAGCTGCCGATGTCGGCGCGGTCCTGCGTGAAATCGCACTGGCGCGGGAAGAAGAGGCCGAGCGCACTACCTACCAGATGACCGTCGACGGCTGACGTATCGGCACTTGCCAAGCGGTGCGGGATTGGTTATCGTCCCTGGCAGCGTTGCCGTATTTTGCCCCCCACGGCACGGCCCAGCCTGAACAAAGGAAGCCCCAGTGCGTGAATCGCCAAAGGCGCGCTTGCTGCTCGCCTGTTCCCTCCTAGTACTGCTGTATTTTTTTGCTGCTCGCCTGGGATTGCTGCTCGCCTTCGAATCGACCAATGTTTCACCAGTCTGGTTTCCCTCGGGAATCGCCCTTGCCGCGCTTTTGTTGCTGGGCAGGCGCGTCTGGCCCGGGGTGATCATCGGCGCCATGGCTGCGAATGCCGTGGTGTTCCTCGAGAACAGTGTGCTGCAGGGCGTGGACGCGCTCGCGGTATCGCTGGCCATCGCGAGCGGCAATACGCTGGAAGGACTGGCCAGCTTGTTCCTGCTCCGCAAGCTGCTCGGCGACCCGCGCGCCTTGCGCGCCCCTGTCCAAGTCTATGTGTTTGTGGCGGCGTGCGCGCTCGGCGCGACGCTCGGCGCTGCGTCCGGCACCACCGTCCTGGTGTGGTCAGGCCTCATTCCCACGGCCGCCGTTCCCATGATCGCGGCCACATGGTGGGTAGGCGACCTGGCTGGCATGCTGATCGTCACGCCATTGGTGCTTTCCTGGCGCGGCGCTGCCCGGCCGTCCCTGTCCGTGGTCCTGTCCGCCCTGGTACCCATGCTGATCCTGCTTGTCGTGCTGGGCGCGGTATTTTCCCTGCCCGCGTCGACGGTGTCGCGTTCGCTGGTGTTTATCCTGTTGCCATGCGTCGGCTGGGCGGCCTACCGCTACCGCCAGCGCGGCGCCGCGTTGGCGCTGCTGGTCATCAGTGTCGTCGCGGTGGCGGCCACCATCCTGAATCACGGGCCATTCTCCGGCGGTTCGCGTACCGATGCGCTATTTGCACTGGAAGTATTCATCGGTCTGTCCTGCGTGGTGGGCATGGTATTGGCGGCCGATGCCGACGAATATGCGCGCCGAGGCCTGCACATGTCTTCCATGCACGGCGCCTGGCCGCACTGGATCGGCTTGTTCGGCGGCCTATTGCTCTCAATTAGCGCCTGGCAATTCGTTACCAGCGATACCGAACAGCGCGCGCGCGAGCTCTTCAACGACCAAGTGAGCGATCTGCGGCGGCGGGTTGCCGAACGCATCGAGGCCTATACCCAGATTCTCGAATCGGGGCGGGCGCTCATTTCCACGAGCGGCAAGGCAAGCCGGGAGGATTGGCATGCTTTCGTCACCTATATCGAGGTCGAGCGCAAGTATCCAGGCTTCCAGGTGCTGGGCGTGGCGCGGTATACGCACGACAAGGCAGCCCTGGAACGGGCAATCCAGGGCGAAGGCTATCCCGGGTTTTCCGTGTGGCCAGAAGGCGAGCGGTCCGACTACGCCGCCATCATTTATCCCGAACCTTTCAGCGCCAGCAATATGCGCGCCTTCGGCTACGACCTGATGTCCGAACCGCTGCGGCGAGCGGCCCTGCTGCGCGCCATGGAATCGGGCCAACTGGCGGTGTCGGCCAAAGTGCGCCTGGTTCAGGAGCAGGACGCGCACAGCCAGGCAGGGTTCCTGATGTTTATCCCGGTCTACCGCCGCGGCGCACCACAGGCATCCGGGCGGGAGCGGGCCGCGGCGCTGGAATATTACGTCTACAGCGCTTTCCGGATGGATGACCTGATGGCCGATATCCTGTCCCGCGCCAACCGCTCGGTGGCACTGGAGATATTTGACGGCAACATTGCCTCCGCCGATGCCCGCATGTATGCCAGCCCCGGCTTGCAGCGCCGGCCAGCCCATCAGCCTGCCTTTGCCAATACGGCCAGGATGGCGGTCGGCGATATCCACTGGCTGGTACGGGTCAGTTCGCTGCCTGCCTTCGAATCGGACATTGACAGCGCCAAGGGCTTGATCGTGCTGTTCGCCGGTACGCTCATTTCCTTGTTGCTGTTTAGCATGATGCGGGCCATGAGCGTGACGCGCGAAGATGCCCTGGCGCTGGCGTCGAGCATGACGGGAGCGCTGCGCGAGTCGGAGCTGCGCTTCGCCGTGCTGGTCGATTCCGCCATTGAATTTTCCATCATCGCCACCGATCTGAAGGGAACGATCACCGTGTTTAGCGTCGGCGCCGAGCGCATGCTGGGCTACCAGGCCGCGGAGCTGGTCGGCATTGCGTGCCCGACCATATTGCATGACCCGGCTGAAATCGCATGCAGGAGTGCCGAGCTGTCGGCCGAACTGGGCAGGCCGGTACTCGGTTTCGAGGTGTTCGTGGCCAAGGCCGTCCTGCGCCAGGCGGAAACGCGCGAATGGACCTATGTGCGCAAGGATGGCTCGCGCCTGGCGGTGCAGCTGAGCGTCACCGCCATTCTCGATGCCAGCGATGCGGTGACCGGTTTCCTTGGCATCGCACGCGACATCACCGAGCAAAAGCAGGCCGAGCAGAATCTGCTTTGGGCCATGACCCAGGCTGATGCGGGCAGCCGCGCCAAGAGCGAATTCGTGGCCAATATGAGCCATGAACTGCGCACTCCGCTCAACGCCGTGCTCGGCATGGCGCAACTGCTCTCGCGCAGCGCGCTTAACGAGGAACAGCGCAAGGATCTCGATGTCATTCGCCGTTCGGGCGCGTCCCTGCTGGCGATCCTGAACGACATCCTTGATTTTTCCAAGATCGAGGCGGGCAAGATGGACTTGGCGCGCATGCCTTTTTGCCTCGAAGACCTGGTGGCCTCGCTGGCGACGATGATGAGCCTGGATGCGCGCGAGCATGCGCTGACCTTGACCATCGCGCTCGATCCGGCCGTGCCAGCCACGTTGCTCGGTGACGCCTTGCGGCTGCAGCAAGTCCTGGTCAATTTGGCCGGCAATGCCATCAAGTTCACCCGCCATGGCCACGTCGCGGTGCGCATCGATTGCCTGGCGCTGCTGGAAGAGTCGGTGCGGCTGCGCATCGAAGTCGAGGACAGCGGCATCGGCATGACGCCCGAGCAGCTCGACAAGCTGTTCTCTCCCTTCACGCAAGCCGATTCATCGACCACCCGGCGTTTCGGCGGCACCGGACTGGGCTTGACCATTTCGCGCCGCCTGGTGGAACTGATGAATGGCACGATTTCCGTGCGCAGCAAAGATGGCGTGGGCAGCACCTTCAGCATCGATCTCACCCTGGCGTATGACCCGGCGCATGCCGCACCCACGCCTGAGGACGTGCTGCGGGACTTGCCGGTCCTGGTGGCCGACGCCGATCCGGCCAGTGGGCTCGTGCTTGTGGAAACCCTGGCCGGCCTGGGGTGCCGCGCGCGCCGCAGCGCTTCGTCGCCGCCGGCCTTGCAGTGCGAGCCGGGCGGGGTGGTAATGCTCAATCTATCCTTGTGCGGCGCAAATCCTGCCGCCTTCATCGCCCGAATGCGCGCAGCCAGGGCCGCGCCGATCGTACTGATGGTCAGTTCGTTCGAACGGTCCAGCGTGGCGTTCGATCCTGCCGCACTGGGCGCCGACGATGTGCTCGACAAACCCATCACGGCCGGCCCCTTGCGTCGTTGCCTGCGCAGCCTGCTCTTGCGCGGCAAGCGTTCCGCCCCGTCCCTGCCTGCCGCCGCCGGGACGCTATTGCACTGCCGGGTGCTGCTTGTGGAGGACAATTTCATGAACCAGGAGGTGGCGCGCCGCCTGCTCATCGCCAGCGGCGCCAGCGTCGACATCGCGGGCGACGGCAGGGCGGCCTTGTCCATGCTTGGCGCCAATCCGGACGCCTACGACCTGGTCCTGTTGGATATACAGATGCCCGTCATGGACGGTTTCGAGACGATCGCGCATATCCGCGATCAGCTCGGCCTGATTATCCCCGTCATCGCCATGACTGCCGGCGTGATGGAACACGAACGCGAACGCTGCCTGGCAATGGGAATGAACGGTTTTATCGCCAAGCCGCTCGACCTGTCCGACATGCTGGCGGAAATCCGGCGCGTGCTGGGGCATGGCCCGGGCAAGCCGCTGCCGCCGCCCGTGACCGGCGCGGACGGCGTGTTCGACCTGGATTTCTTGCTCGACAAAGCCTCCGACAAGGATGGCATGCGGCAAGCCATGACGAAATTGATCGCCGGCTTCGTCGGGCGCGCCACCTCGCCGCTCGATGATATGCCGGCGGCCTGGCGCGAAGGGCGCGGCGCAGAGGCCGAACGCGCCTTGCACGCATTGCGCGGTTC
>NZ_JAUSME010000049.1 GCF_030645555.1 Herminiimonas sp. | reverse complement strand
GCTGCCACGGCTGCATCGACGGCGGATGGCGGCGATGGCATATACAAGGCATCTGCATCGGATGCCGAGGCCAGGCGGCCCGGATCGGCAAACAGATCGAACTGCGGCGTCGCCTGCATCGAGTTGGCTTCCAGCGATGCAAGGTGCTTGCGGGCGGCGCGTATTACTGCCTGCGGCACACCGGCCAGTTGCGCAACCTGCAAGCCATAGCTTTGCGATGCCGGGCCGGGCTGCACTGCATGCAGGAACACGATGCTGTCCTTGTGCTCGACGGCAGACAAATGCACGTTGGCTGCGGATGGATGGACCTCAGGCAGTTGCGTCAGTTCAAAATAATGGGTGGCGAACAGCGTAAAACTTTTGCTCGTGTCGATCAAATGGCGGGCGATCGCCCATGCCAGCGCCAGGCCATCGAAGGTGGATGTGCCGCGTCCGACTTCATCCATCAGCACCAGTGAATTTTCTGTCGCGCCATTGAGGATGGCGGCAGACTCTGTCATTTCAACCATGAAGGTCGAGCGGCCACCAGCCAGGTCGTCGGCTGCGCCTATGCGCGTAAAGATGCGGTCGATAGGGCCTATGCTTGCGCTGGCCGCCGGCACAAAGCTGCCGACGTAAGCCAGTAGCGTGATCAATGCAACCTGCCGCATATAGGTCGATTTACCACCCATGTTGGGGCCGGTAATCAACAGCAGTTTTTGTTCGCCGTTGAGCAGGCAGTCATTGGCAATAAAGCGCTCGATATGGTTTTCCACCACCGGGTGGCGACCTTGCTCTATCGTGATCATCGGCTCGGCAACAAGTTGCGGCGCGCACCAGCTATACCGCAGCGCATGCTCGGCCAGTGCCACCAGCGTATCGAGCTGCGCCAGTGCATGTGCAATGTCTTGCAGGGTGCCTATGTGCTGCGCCATCTGCTGCAGCACTTGTTCGTACAGATATTTTTCGCGCGTCAGTGCACGTTCCTGCGCCGACAGCGCCTTGTCTTCAAATGCCTTTAGCTCGGGAGTGATATAGCGCTCGGCATTCTTCAGCGTCTGGCGACGGCGATAATCATCCGGCACCTTGTCCGTCTGGCCGTGCGTGACTTCAATGTAAAAGCCATGCACCTTGTTGTATTCGACGCGCAGATTGTTGATGCCGGTACGTGCGCGTTCGCGTGTTTCCAGATCGACCAGGAATTGCCCGGCATTTTCTGACAGGCCGCGCAATTCATCGAGTTCCTCATCGTAGCCGCGGGCGATCACGCCGCCATCGCGTACCATCGCGGCCGGTTCCAGCGCTATCGCGCGTTCGACCAGATCCAGGCATTCGCTCGGGGTGGCGAGCGCATCGTGTATGGTTTTCAGCAATGGCGCATCGGCATCCTGGTTGCACATGGCGACATAGGCGCGCAGTGAAGGCAATTGCTGCAAGCCGCCGCGCATGCCGGCCAGGTCGCGCGGACGCGCCGACTGCAGCGCGATGCGGGTGGCGATGCGTTCCACATCAGGCACCGAAGCCAGCGTGGAAGAAAGTCCGGTGCAGGCATCGGTGCGCATCAAGGCATGGATAGCGGCATGGCGTGCGCGTGCGACTGCCTGATCGCGCCGCGCGTGATGCAGCCAGTGGCGCAGCAGGCGCGAACCCATCGCAGTGCGGCAGTGGTCAAGCAGCGAGAACAGCGTTGCCGAACGATCATCCTGGCCGCGTATGGTTTCGGTCAGTTCCAGATTGCGGCGGGTGGCGGCATCCAGACCGATGAATTCGTTTTCGGTTTCCACCGTCAGCGTGCGTACATGCTGCAAGCCTTTGCCCTGGGTAGCTTGTGCATAGCGCAGCAAGGCACCGGCAGCGCCGATGGCAGGGTTCAGGTTTTCCGCACCGAAGCCGGTGAGGGTGGCCACATGGAGTTGCTCGTAGAGCGCCTTGCTGCCGTGGGTGATATCGAAATGCCAGTCCGGCACCGTGGTATTTTTTGCCGAAGGGAAGCTGGTGAGCAAGTCATTGACGCTGCCCGGCAGCAGTATTTCGGCGGGCGCTATGCGTTCGAGCTCATGCTTGATGCGCGTATCCGCATTCTGCACATCGCTGGTAAATTCCATCAGCTTCAGTGCGCCGCTCGCCATCGACAGCCAGGCCAGGCCTATCGTCACGGTCTTGCGTTGCGTGGTGCTGTAGAGCGCGAGCAAAGGCTGTTCGGATTTTTCCGGCAGCAGATCGGAATCGCTCAGCGTGCCGGGCGTAATCACGCGCAATACCTTGCGTTCTACCGGCCCCTTGCTGGTCGCCGGATCGCCTATCTGTTCGCAAATCGCGATCGATTCGCCCAGCTTGACCAGCTTGGCCAGATATTGATCGACGGCGTGAAAGGGCACGCCAGCCATCTTGATCGGGTTGCCATTCGAGGCGCCGCGCTGGGTCAGCGTGATGCCGAGCAGACGCGAGGCTTTTTCGGCATCGTCGAAAAACAGTTCGTAGAAATCACCCATCCGGTAAAACAGGAGCGTCGTCGGATGCTCAGCCTTGATGCGCAGGTATTGCTGCATCATTGGAGTGTGCTTGTCGTTCGGCTCTGGGAAATCAGATTTGCTTGTGTTCTTCAAGGATGTCGATTGGTCTGTTTGGGTGTTGAGGGGCTCTTTGCCATGGATTATTTTACGGCCACAGTCGCTTTATTTTTTCGATGATTGGTTAGCGAAGAAGCTCAGAATATCCATGCGGCAGGAGCAGAGAAGCATTATTGTATTCGAGGCGATCAAAGGTCGTGAAATTGATTGTGCCCTGGTGCGGTGCTGCAGATGCGTGCAAGGATGTGGATGGAAGCATAGGACGAAAAAAAACCCCGTATCCGGGGTTTTTTATTTTTTACAACATCAATTTAAATCGGACGGCACGCAGTCCATGGGGTCACGGTAGTCGTTTCATTGTACGCGAGGCCAGCAGGTGCTGCGGCGGTTGGAGCAAGTGGATTGGTCGCATTGCTCTCGGCACGCAGAGTACCGAGGTTGTTGCCAATATTGGTGGCAGGCAGCGTGCCGTCGATATTGGTATCTATGCCCGATACTTGTTTGGTAGTCAAGGCAGAAACGCAGACTGAGGTGCCTGGCATGCCATATGCAGCAACGGTAACGCCAATCAAGCCGCCGGTAGCAGCACGCGGCAAACCTGCTACGCCTGTTGCTGTGGAATCGCCAGCGGTCATGCCTGCGGCACGCAGTGAGCGCCAGAGGACAACTTGTTCACCAGCGTTGGTAAATGTTTGTGGAAGTGTAATAGCCAGTACGCCATTGGCCGTGCCGCCTGGAATTGCGCCCCAGCCGCGAGCTGCCAATGTTGCCTGTGCTTCGTCACCTGGAATCGCACGAAAACGATCGACATATGTATTGTATGCAGCAGATACGCCGTTCAAATCACCGACTACGGATTTGATGCGCGCGCTTTCTATCATTTCCTGACCCTTCAGCACGCCGCC
>NZ_JAUSME010000041.1 GCF_030645555.1 Herminiimonas sp. | reverse complement strand
CTTGAGGGCGCAGTAGTCGGCATTATCGGAGAATTGCACCCGCGCTGGCAGCAAAAATACGATTTGCCGCTTGCGCCGGTTTTATTCGAGGTCGATGCAAGCGCCTTGCAACAAGTCAACGTGCCTTTCTACAAGGAAATTTCCAAGTTCCCTGCAGTGACGCGCGACTAGGCGCTGGTCGTCAAACATGCAGGCTCGATGCAGGATTTGATGGATGTTTTTGTTGTTGAGAAGAAAATAAATCCAATTTGCAACATCTTGCAAGTGGTTGTTTTATTTGATGAATATCGTGGCAAGGGATTGGAAAGCGACGAAAAAAGTCTTGCTTTCCGCTTCACCTTGCAAGATACTCAATTAACACTCCAGGACGATCTGGTCGATGCTGCAATGGCTGCTTTTGTTGCCGCTGCCGGCACCAGGCATGGGGCTAAATTACGTGCATAAGCAAGATGTGCCTCAGGCAATGAACCAGGCCGTGAATAAAATCAATATGAATGATGTGAATTCAGCCGAGCTCCAATCCGTATTGGCAGCGGACCTCAACCGCGCGATGCTGGAGGCGCAGGTGCGCTCGCAAGCGGAAAAGGCTTTGCCGACGCTGACCAAGGCTGAACTGGCCGAATTATTGTTTGAGCAAGTTGGTTTGAACAAGCGCGAAGCCAAGGACATGGTCGAGACCTTTTTTGATGAAATTCGCAATGCGCTGGAGCGCGGCGAAGCCGTCAAACTGTCCGGTTTCGGCAACTTCCAGTTGCGCGACAAGCCGCAACGCCCGGGCCGCAACCCAAAAACAGGGGAAGAAATCCCTATCACCGCGCGCCGCGTCGTCACCTTCCATGCCAGCCAAAAGCTCAAGGGCATGGTCGAAATTTCCAGCCAAAAGCCGCTCGCACACTCCGCCTGAATTAAATGACTGAACGGATCAGCAAACCTGAACTGGCCGCATTGCCGCCAATTCCAGCCAAGCGTTACTTCACTATCGGTGAAGTCAGCGAGTTGTGTGGCGTCAAGCCGCACGTCCTGCGCTATTGGGAGCAGGAATTCACCCAGTTGAAGCCGGTCAAGCGACGTGGCAACCGACGCTATTACCAGCACCATGAAGTGCTGCTGATACGCCGCATACGTGAATTGCTGTACGAGCAGGGCTTCACTATCAGTGGTGCGCGCAACAAACTCGATAGCCGGATACTGGAAGCCCGTGGCGATGACGAGTTGCCGCTGGACGGCGTCACCATCGATCCGAATGCCGTGCTGGCGATACGCCATGAACTGATGGAAATCCTGACACTGCTGAAATAGCGCAGCCTATTGTGAGCAGCATTTCGCATTTTTACATGTCGAAAATGCAGTATTGCTCTGGTATAATTTCCCGTTCGTCGGGGCGTAGCGCAGCCTGGTAGCGTACTTGCATGGGGTGCAAGGGGTCGAGTGTTCGAATCACTCCGTCCCGACCAATAGAATCAACGATTTACCTTATTTCCTGTATCAATATACAGCGCTGTTTTCATTTCAGCCACGGCAACGGCAGATCAATTGTCGACAATTCTGGTACTGATTCCTTGATGTAAATCTCTGATGTCTTGCCAGATGTGTGCGCAAGACGCGTTTTGATAGACAACTTGTTTTCACCTGCTTTGGCAGCATGTGTCGCTGACGTCGGCCACACGGAAATGTTTCATCGATGTGGCCAACGACTTCGTTACTTAGATACGCCGCAAACGCAACTACCATCTTTTTGCTTCGCACAATATTTGGGATTACCGCACTCCCCAGCAAATGCTGCTGACGACAACATCGCTAGGATGAAAGCTACTGTAAGAGATTTCTTCATGTTGTTTCTCCAAATGGCACGTACACATGTACGCGCACTGACTATAATTGAATCGCACCGACTTTGCGAGACACATCTAGGCCTAAAAATTTATTGGTGACGGAGGTGTCATGAGTGCAAAGCGCTACACAGAAAAATTCAAGATTTACGCGGTCAAACAAGTCACGAAGCGAGGACACGCTGTTGTCGATTTTTTAGGCGGCTCGACGTCAGTGGCCAAAGTCTGTGTCAGTGGGTTACGCAATACAGCGTGTCAGTTCCTCAGAGAAACGCTATCAATGTCCCTCAATTCAAATTGAGAAAGTTAAAAGCAGAGCTCAAACGCGTCACTGAGAAAAGTGACATTCTAAACAAAGCCGCCACCTACTACTTTGCCAAACTGTCCGGGTGAAATCAACAGGCGTATTCGTCGAGGGTTAGTCGCATGGATATTTCATTCCCTTGGCTACACAGGCCTCGGTTTCCTGCTGCTTCGATTCGGCGACCGACGACTCTTGATTGTTTTCCATGTACTCACCATTTTCACGTGTACGGTCGTATTCGACCCTGCCGTCATAGTGAATCGTCCCGCCTTTGCTAGATACATCTGAGCCTATAAATTTATCTGTTGTGACAGCCCATCTGCATCCAATAACTGTCTAATTTCGACAAGGGGATGTAGGACTCATGCGGCGTACAGCTATATAATGCAACGACTATATATTAGACGCAATATGTTAAGTATTAATGCCCTTACTGCTGTTAATCCTGTATTGTCCTGCATGGGGTGCAAGGGGTCGAGTGTTCGAATCACTCCGTCCCGACCAAAAAATTAAAGGGGTTACAGATTCTGTCTGTAACCCCTTTTCCTTTTGCGGCGCTGATCTTTTCGCTCCGCTCAGTTCCGTTGTCGAAAGCAGCGCCGCACTAGCGTTTGCTATTTTGCGGCGCTTGCTGCTGGCATGGATCGCGCAATTTCAAGCCTTCGCGCTTCACTTCAACCAGATTGCGTTTGGCATTTTGATTGCCTGCTGTTGCGGCTTCCTGCCTGCTTGCGCTCACATCCTGGCAGCTGATATCGAATGCAGGCGACTGGGCGCTGGATTTTCCATCCGCGGTGTCACCGCTATCGGTATCCGAACCGGCGTCGCCGCTTTCTCCATTGCCATCACCGGTACCTTTGCCACCGGAACTGTCGCCGTTGCCATTGCCGCCTTTGCCGTCACCAGCGCCGCCATTGCCGCTTCCAGTCGCACCGTTGCCGCTATTATCGGCGCCGTTGCTGGTGCCGCCGCTGCCATTGCCGGCGCCACCATCGCCACTGCCATCGTTGCTGTCGCCTGAGCCGTTTCCGCCACTGCCATCGCCGGAACCGTCACCACCATCTCTGCCTCCATTGTTGCCGTCACCATCGCCGGCTCCATTGCTGCCGTCACCATCGCCGGTGCCGCCACTACCTGTTCCGGCGCCGCGGTCGCCATTACCATCACCGCCGCCATTGTTGCCGCCGTCATTGCCATCGCTGGCACCGTCGCCATTGCCGTCGCTGTCGCCGCCATTCAGGTCGCCGCTGGTACCATCACCGTTGTCGCTCGTGCTGTTGCCACCGCTGCCATTCCGGGGGCCGTTATCACCATCGCCAGTACCGTCGCCGTCACCGTTATTTCCGTTGTCATTGTTGTCGCCATCACTAGTGCCGCCACTGTCCGTTTTGGAATTGTCATGGCCGCCATTATTGTTATCGCCGCCATCGTCGTTGTTAGTGTTGTCGTTGTTGCCCGTATCGTCGTTGTTATTGCCATCGCCGTTGTTGTCGGTATTGGTATTGTCGTTATTGCTGTCGTTGTTATTGTTGTTGTCGTCATTACCAGGGTTGCCGTTTCCATCGGATGGCGTGGTCTCAGGCGGGTAAGGATTCGTGTTCGGGGGCGCAGGCGGGCATCCCTGGCATCCACCGCTGGAGGTGCCTGGGTTGCTATCGTCGTTTCCGGTTCCGCCGCCCGGCGGGTCGGGATTGGGGAAGGGGCTAGGGTTGGTCCCCATGCAGTCTGTCAGGTTGAGACAGCCTTGCCACAAACCGCCGCTGGTGCCGCCGTCATTCTTGCTTGTATAGATCGGTGTCGGATTGTAGGTGTAGAGGCCCTTGCCGGTGGACAGGATCAGTTTTCGGTTACCCAATAAAACAAGGCCGCTGTTCCAGGGGATATGGATGTCGCCATAGATCTTGTTGCCGTTGGCATCGTAGCCGCCGGTGCTGCCGGCTTCTGGAAATGCGTAGTCGGTGCTGCCGCTGATGATGATCGTGCTGCCATCCGGCATTTTGACTATGGTTTGCGGCGAAATTGCATTTTCATAGCCCGCGCCGAGGTTGCCTATCCACATCGTGTGGTTGTTCAGCGAACGCAGCGTGATTTCGGGCTTGTTCGGGTTGACATAGGCGCTTGCGCTGCCGGGCAGGCTCAGATTGTTGCTGAAGAAATGCATCTGCGGGCCGAAGGTGCTGAACGAATTGATAGTCAGGTTGGGTGCGGCCAGGCGCAGGTTGTACAGGGGGCCGACGTTGTACGCAATCATGTTGCCCGAAGTTTGCGCCGACAGGCTGCGATAGCCCAGATTGAATGCGCCGTCGTAGCCTATATGCACGTCGCCGGTCAGTGTGTTTTTCGCGGCAGCAGGCACATTTGCATCCTGCAGGATCACATTTTGCGGCGTGCCGAAAAAGAAGGTTGAGGTCGGGTTGGTAAACTTGAGCAGGGTGGCGGCATCGTAGTTGATGTCGGTGGCAAAGCCTGCTTCGCTGCTGTTGTTGATGCCTACCTTGCTGGCGAGGTTATAGGGTTGCAGCATGATGCGTGCACCGTCTGCCGTCACTGCATCGAGCAGGATATTGAGTGAACTCGAGCGCAACATCAGGTTGCTGCCCTGGCTCATCAGCTTGATGATATTCAGGCCGCCGCTGGTGGTCAGATAAAAATCGCCGACGGGTCTGCTGGCACTGTTGACGTTGACCGAGTTGCCGCCGTTGGTGGCGCTGGCGGCCGCGGCAGGCGCGCCTATGCCGATGCCGGTCAGGTCGCCCACATGCTGGCTGTTGTCGATCACCATCAGCTTGCCGCCGGCTGCCGCGAGATTGGCAACGTCGGACACTATGTTGAAAGTGCCCTTGTTATCGTCGCCAAAGACGCCCAGGGTGTCGGCCGTGACCTTGATGCCGCTGGCGGTGCGGGCGGTGAAGTCGCCACCGATTCCCAGCGAGACCGTATCGGTGCCGCTGGCAGTCGAGGCGGTGATGTTTTGATCGATGTTGAGGTTGCCGCCTATCGAGATCGAAACATTGTTTTCGTTGGTGCTGCTGGTGATCGACCCGTCGGCATTGTTGGTCGTGCTGACGACAGTGTTGGAGGTGGTGTTAATGCCGTTGATGCCGTCGATGGAGCCAACCGTCACCGTGGTGCTGCTGTTGCCGGCGCCGGCAAAACTGATGGAACCATTCGCGCTCGCTGCCAGCGTGTTGATGCGGTTAGCCGCATTGGTCAGCACGAATGGCGTGACTTTGCTGGCGCTACTGCCCTTCAGCAGCAGTGCGTTGGCGGTGATCGAGCCATTGGCCAGCAGCGCGCCGCTGGCATCCGTGTCATGCCGCTGAAAGGCGCCGCCCGATCCCGTGGTCAATCTGACGTTGCCGCTGCCGGCATTGATGCTTTCATTGAGGATGAGGCTGGCCAGGTTGCTGGCGTCCGGCTGTTTGCTCGGGTCGTAACCGGATGAGTCGCCGGTAGTGAGCGTGACGTCATGGTTGCTGGTCGTAATGCCATTGATGCCGGATGCGCTGCCTATCGTGACACGGTTGGTATCGGTATAGGACAGTGCGCCATTGATATTGGCCGCCAGCGTGTTGACATTATTGCCGGCCTGGTTGAGTGTGGCTGCGCCGCCGGCTAGTGCCAGCGTGTTGGCGGTAATCGTTCCGCCAGTCTGATTGACGCCGCCGTTTGCACGCAGATAGACATTACTTGAATTGACATTCTGTGCCAGCGTCAGTGTCTGCCCGCCACCGTCCAGGTAGAACTGCGTTGTTCCAGCCGTGTTGGTGACGCCATTGACGCCGTTGACTGTGCCTATGTTCAAGTTCTGGTTATTGGCAAATCGCAGCGTGCCATTGCTAAGGTTGGCTGCCAGCGTGTTG
>NZ_JAUSME010000037.1 GCF_030645555.1 Herminiimonas sp. | reverse complement strand
TTCGACAACAAGGGCAGTCCGCAGGAATCGCTGCTCCAGCTGAAATCGGCGATCGATCAGGGTTATCGCTACATTACGCAAGGCAATGGTTCCGGCGTTGCGCTGGCCTTGATCGATGCGGTGAACAAGCACAATGAGCGCAATCCCGGCAAGGAAGTGCTGTTCCTGAATCATTCGGCTGGCGATCCTGCACTGACCAATGACAAATGCAGCTTCTGGCATTTCCGCTTCGATGCACATTCGGAAATGAAGATGGAATCGCTGACCACTTTCATGGCCAGGGATCCCAATATCAAGAAGGTTTATGTCATCGGGCAGAACTACGCGCTCGGGCAGGAAGTCTCGCGCTCGTCGAGGGCGTACCTGAAACGCAAACGGCCGGACATACAAATTGTCGGCGACGATCTGCATCCTATCGGCCAGGTGAAGGATTTTTCGCCGTATGTCGCCAAGATCAAGGCGTCCGGTGCCGATACGGTCATCACGGCCAACTGGGGCGCCGACCTGGCGTTGCTGATCAAGGCGGCCAGGGATGCCGACCTGAAAGCCAGTTTTTATACTTTCTATGCCGCGACGACAGGTGTGCCGACCGCGATGGGCGCCGCCGGCCTGGATCGCGTCAAGTATGTGGCGTACTGGAATCCGAATAATGAAAACTATACCGGCAAGGACATCGTCGAAAATTTCAAGAAAAAATATAACGACGACTATTACGCGATGACTTCGTATACGACGATAGCGATGCTGGCCAGGGCTATCAGGGATAGCGGCGCTACCGATCCGCTGCCAGTTGCGCTGGCGATGGAAGGGATGAAGGTCAAAAGCCTGAACGGCGATGTCGACATGCGCAAATCGGATCATCAGGCGCAACAGGCACTGTATATTGGCACCTGGGTCAAAAAGAATAATACGGACGTCAGATTCGACCAGGAAAATACCGGCTATGGCTGGCGCACCGATCAAAAGATTGATGCCTATGTCGCGACACAGCCGACCTCGTGCCAGATGAAGCGACCGTCCAGATAAACGCAGCGCAAGCCAGCGATGGTGCCGGATGATGCAATCGCACAGGTGGCTCAACAGGGGGAGACCGGTTTCTTGGAATTTGCGCTGATCTCATTGCTCAATGGAGTGAGCTACGGCTTGCTGCTGTTCATGCTGTCCTCCGGCCTGACGCTTGTTTTCAGCATGATGGGCATATTGAATTTCGCACATGCCAGCTTTTACATGCTGGGCGCCTACCTGGCCTACAGCATCAGCACGGCGATCGGATTCTGGCCGGCGCTGGTGCTGGCACCAATGGCAGTCGGGCTGCTAGGCGCGCTGGTTGAACGCTACGGTTTGCGCACCGTTCACAAATATGGCCACATTCCTGAACTGCTGTTCACCTTCGGCCTGTCTTATGTGATCGTCGAACTGGTGCAATTGGTATGGGGCCGCGCCGCGGTACCGTATGTGATTCCTGCCGAATTGCAGGGTTCGCTGTTCACGCTCTACACGACTACCTTCCCTATCTATCGCGGCTTCATGCTGCTGCTTGCGAGCCTGATGCTGCTGGCTGTTTATCTGGTGCTGACGCGCACGCGCATTGGTTTGCTGATACAGGCTGCGCTGACGCATCCGCAAATGCTTGAAGCGCTCGGGCATAACGTGCCGCGCATATTCATGTGGGTCTTTGGCGGCGGTTGCGCGCTGGCCGGATTGGCTGGCGTGATAGGCGGCAACGCCTTTGTCACCGAACCGGGCATGGCGCATGCGCTGGGCAGCATCCTGTTTGTCGTGGTGGTGGTCGGCGGCATGGGCTCGCTGAGCGGCGCCTTGCTGGCTTCGCTGCTGATCGGCATCTTGCAAACCTTTGCGGTAGCGCTGGATTTTTCACTGCTGCAGATGCTGGCGGCTTTCGGTGTGAACGTCAGTGAAGCGACGTTCGCTTATGCCCTGATGAAGCTGAGCATTTCGCAACTGGCGCCTATCCTGCCTTATCTGCTGCTGGTACTCATATTGATCTTCAGGCCAAAAGGCTTGCTGGGCACGAGGGAAGGCTAGCCTATGCACAAGCCCGCAAAATACAGTCGCTGGATGATCTGGGGTGCTTACGCATTGATACTGCTGATCGCGCCGCTGATCTTCAACCGTGGCGCATCGTTGTCGCTGCTGTGCCAGATGGGCATCTTCATCATACTCGCGCTGTCATACAACATGCTGCTGGGGCAGGGCGGCATGCTGTCCTTCGGCCACGCCGTGTATTCAGGGCTGGGGGCATACTGTGCCATCCATGCGCTCAATCTGGCGGCGGCCGGCAGCTGGCCGATACCGGTTACGCTGATCCCGCTGGCGGGTGGCCTGGCGGGGCTGTTCTTTGGCGCACTGTTCGGTTATGTGACGACAAAAAAATCCGGCACCACGTTTGCGATGATCACGCTGGGCATAGTCGAACTGGTGTTTGCCTGTGCGCTGATGTTGCCCGGTTTTTTCGGCGGTGAAGGCGGGGTGTCGACGAATCGCGTCATTGGCAAACCTTTCCTGGGCATCAGCTACGGGCCGCAAATCCAGATCTATTACCTGATCGCCATCTGGCTGTTTGTCAGCACGGTGGCGATGTATGCATACACGCAAACGCCGCTGGGCAGGATGATCAATGCGGTGCGCGACAACCCCGAGCGCGCCGCGTTCATCGGGTACGACCCGCAATGGGTGCGCTACCTGACGCTGATGCTGTCGGCATTCTTTGCTGGCATTTCCGGCGGCTTGACGGCCATCAATTTTGAAATCGTCAGTGCAGAAAACGTCAGCGCCCTGCGCTCCGGCGCGATCCTGCTGTTTACCTTCATAGGCGGCGTCGGCTATTTTTTCGGCCCCATCATGGGTGCGCTGGTTGGGGTATTCCTGACACTCATGTTGCCGGGGTTCACTGATGCATGGCAGCTTTATCTCGGTATCTTTTTCATCTTGATCGTGATGCTTGCGCCGAGCGGCATCGCTGGTTTGATGATGCAACTGGTACGCCTGGTGCGTTATGGGAAACTCAAGCCTTTGGCACCGCATCTGGCGCTGCTCTCGTTCATCTGCCTGTTGCTGGCGCTGGGTTTTGTGATGTTGGTCGAAATGTCCTATCGCCTGAGCTTTAAAGCGGCAGACGGCAGCGTCATCCATTTATTCGGTTTTGCGATCGATGCAGCAAAATCCTAT
>NZ_JAUSME010000031.1 GCF_030645555.1 Herminiimonas sp. | reverse complement strand
GATCATGACATCCGACAAGTTCAAGGGTGTGCGTTGCATCATGAGCCCGGGCAGCATGAAGATCAGCTCGACCAATGCCGACCAGGAAGAAGCGGTCGAAGAAATCGAAATCGATTACGGCGGAGATAGCGTTGATATCGGCTTCAACGTCACCTATCTGCTCGATGTATTGAACAACCTCAAAGGCGAGAGCATCAACATCGCTTTGGGCGACGCCAATTCATCCGCGCTGATCACGGTGCCGGAGAATCCGGACTTCAAATACGTCGTCATGCCGATGCGTATTTGATCTGCAGCAACACAGCAGAAACAGGGGCAAAACGCTTTAAAATCAGTGTTTTGCCCCCATATACTTGATAGTGTTAAAGAGATAAAAGAAGCCGGGTAAAGCAGCAAGCCCACTTCCCTGTTATTCCCGCGCAGGCGGGAATCCAGAACCGCCGGCAGCAAGACAGATCGGGCCGGAAGTTTCAAAAGCAGTCGATGCAATGAACAGCATGAAGTTCGTGCATCAGTTTCAAGCAGTTTTATTAGCAGCAGTTATTTCGCAACATGAGTAAGAGGCCAAGCCCGCGCATTGATATGTGCAAGCCAGTTTGTTCTCCGCCGCCAAAAGCCGGAACAGCAAAGTCCAACCCCCTCGTTTTGCGCAATAACCAAGTAACCGTTTTTTAAAGGTAGCCATGTCCGCGATCCCTAACGACAACACCCCGCAATCGCCATCCGCGCTTTCCGCAGCATACGGCGCATCATCCATCCAGATCCTTGAAGGTCTGGAAGCGGTGCGCAAGCGCCCGGGCATGTACATAGGCGATACCTCGGACGGCACCGGTTTGCATCACTGTGTGTTTGAAGTGCTGGATAACTCCATCGATGAATCGCTGGCCGGTCACTGCACCGAGATCAACGTCACCATCCACTCGGACAATTCGATCTCGGTTACCGATAACGGCCGCGGCATTCCTACCGGCATCAAGTGGGACGACAAGCACGATCCAAAACGCAGCGCGGCAGAGATCGTCATGACCGAGCTGCACGCAGGCGGCAAGTTCGATCAAAACTCGTACAAGGTTTCCGGCGGCTTGCATGGCGTGGGCGTGTCCTGCGTCAACGGCTTGTCCAAACTGCTCAAGCTCACCATCCGTCGCGACGGCAAAAAGCACTACATGGAATTTGTCCGTGGCGTGCCGCAAAACCGCGAGATCGAAACCATAGACGGCATGATTGTCTCGCCGATCAAGGTCATAGGCGACACCGACAAGCGCGGCACCGAAGTGCACTTCTGGGCCGATGAAGAAATCTTCAACAATGTCGAGTTTCATTACGACATCCTGGCCAAGCGCATACGCGAACTGTCCTTCCTCAACAACGGCGTGCGCATCAAGCTGAGCGACCAGCGCACAGGCAAGGAAGAAATTTTCGCATTCGAAGGCGGCACGCGCGGCTTTGTTGAATACATCAACAAGTCCAAGAGCGTCTTGCACCCGACGATATTCCAGGCCACCGGCGAACGCATGTCGGACCAGAACACCAACATCACCGTCGACGTCTCCATGCAATGGAACGACGCCTACAATGAACAGGTGCTCTGCTTCACCAACAACATTCCGCAACGCGACGGCGGCACCCACCTGACCGGCCTGCGCGCCGCGATGACGCGCGTCATCAACAAGTACATAGAAGAACACGAGTTCGCCAAGAAAGCCAAAGTAGAAGTCACTGGCGACGACATGCGCGAAGGCCTGACCTGCGTATTGTCAGTCAAAGTGCCTGAGCCGAAGTTCAGCTCGCAGACCAAAGACAAGCTGGTGTCGTCCGAAGTGCGCGGCCCGGTCGAAGAGATCGTCGCCAAGACGCTAGCCGACTACCTGCAGGAGCGTCCTAACGACGCCAAGATCATCTGCGGCAAGATCGTAGAAGCTGCACGCGCACGCGAAGCAGCCCGCAAGGCGCGCGACCTGACCCGCCGCAAAGGCATCATGGACGGCCTCGGCCTGTCCGCCAAGCTGGCCGATTGCCAGGAAAAAGATCCCGCCCTGTGCGAACTGTACGTAGTCGAAGGTGACTCCGCCGGCGGCTCCGCCAAGCAGGGTCGTGACCGCAAGTTCCAGGCGATTCTGCCTTTGCGCGGTAAAGTCCTCAACGTCGAAAAAGCCCGCTTTGAAAAAATGCTCGCCAGCGAACAGATCACCACCCTGATCGCCACGCTAGGCACCAGCATAGGCGCGGACGAATTCAATATCGACAAGCTGCGCTATCACCGCATCATCATCATGACCGATGCCGACGTCGACGGCGCCCACATCCGCACTCTGCTGCTCACGCTGCTGTATCGCCAGATGCCGCAACTGGTAGAGCGCGGCCACGTCTACATCGCGCAACCGCCGCTGTACAAGGTCAAGCATGGCAAGGACGAGCGCTACCTCAAGGATGACGTCGAAGAAGCCATCTACATGATGCAGATCGCATTGAACGATGCAGTCCTGATCCCGGCAGAAGGCGCAGCGCCTATCAGCGGCGACGCATTGTCCGAGCTGGTCCGTCAATACAACACCTCCAACGCCATCATCAACCGCCTGACGCGTGCAGTCGATGGCGCAGCACTCACCGCCATCATGACCGGCGTGACGCTGGACCTGAGCTCGACCGAAGCGACACAAGCATCGGCCCAGCGGCTGCAAGCCGGCATCAACGAGCCATCGGTACAAGTCCACGTCAAATACGACGAGGCGGCAGAGAAGCACTCGCTGCGCATCCATCGCATGTATCACGGCAACGTCAAGGTCAGCGCGATCGATGCGGACTTCGTCAGCAGTGCCGACTACACCGTACTCGCCAACGCCGCAGCAACCTTCAAGGGCTTGATCGGCCCAGGCGCAATGGTGCAGCGTGGCGCAGGCGAAAAAGCCAAATCCATAGGCATCAACGACTTCCACCAGGCGATGAACTGGTTGCGCAGCGAAGCAGAGCGCAACGTCGGCAAGCAACGCTACAAAGGTCTGGGCGAGATGAACCCATCGCAACTGTGGGAAACCACGATGGACCCAACCGTGCGCCGCCTGTTAAAAGTGCAGATCGAAGACGCGATCGCAGCCGATCAGATCTTCACGACATTGATGGGCGACGACGTGGAACCACGTCGTGCGTTTATTGAATTGAATGCGCTGTCTGCTGGGAATATTGATATATAGTCCCACTCGGGGCGTTCGATTGTTTTTCCTTTAAAAAAGAGCTAACCAATTGGTTAGCTTTTTCTTTGTTCAAATAGATAAAAAAACAGTTGCTACGTTGATCAGGGGTGGGGATGAATTCAAAAGAAAAAAAAGAACTTAGCGAAGCCGACATCAAGGCCAAGTTTATTACTCCCGCCCTCGTCAAAGCAGGCTGGGATGAGATGACGCAAGTTCGTCGCGAGGTTACCCTGACGCCTGGTCCAGTTATCGTCCGCGGCAATCTTTCCTCACGCAACAAGAAGAAAAAGAAATTTGCCGACTATGTACTGCAAAAAGAAAAAGGCGTGCCGATTGCCGTTGTAGAAGCTAAAGACAACAACTGCACCATAAGTCATGGCTTGCAACAGGCCTTGGGTTATGCCGATATCTTAGAAGTCCCTTGCGCGTTCAGTTCTAACGGCGACGGTTTCGCTGGTCATAACAAAACCGCCGTCGCAGGCGAAGACATTGAAATTGAATTTGCTCTGGATAAATTCCCGAGCGTTGACACGTTATGGCAGCGCTATAAGCACTTCCGTGGAATTGCGGATGCCGACGAAGAGCTAGTCACCGAACCTTATTACGACGACGGTAGCGGCAAGGAGCCCCGCTACTATCAAG
>NZ_JAUSME010000029.1 GCF_030645555.1 Herminiimonas sp. | reverse complement strand
TCTGCCCGCTTGCGCTCCAGCTCTGCTGAAGCTCGTTCGCTGAACACCTGCAGCAGGGACCGGATCAGGTCAGGATTACGCAAGGGTTTGGTATGCATGACGGCCAATACGCCGATTACCTGGCCGTTTGCATCGTGCAAGGCGGCGCCGGCGTAACTGTCCCAGCTTTGTCCTTTCATTACCTTGTGGCGCGGGAATATCGACTGTATGTCTGTTGCAAAGACGCAGATCTCGCCTTCCAGAGTACGTTCGCATGGCGTACCCAGAACCGCATATTCGAAATTGTCTACCAGGCGTCCCTGCAAATGTGCTGCAAGCGCGCGTATGCGCATCGGATCTCCCGGCGTGCGCAGACCGATATAGGCGAAATCGGTACGCAGGGCCGAAGCCAGATCATTGACCAGCAATTCAAAGAATTTCTCACCGGAGAAATCACGCGTGCCTTGTGCCAGGCGCAGCAGTGCATGATCTGCTTCTGCCTTTTGTTCTTCCAGCAGGCGCTGGTTGGTAACGTCGCGTATCACCGCCAGCATGTACATTTCTTCATCGACGGGGAACAGCGTGGCATTGATCAGGCATTTGCGTATCTCGCCAGCCTTGTTGCGCATGCTCCAGGAAAAATCCTGCACCGCTTTATTTCGCTCAAGCTGACGGAATAATTCTGTCCGCTCTTGCGGATAGGCCCAGATACGTAACTGCAATGCAGTTTTCCCCAGCCATTCATGGCGCGTAAAACCGAGGGTCTTTTCAAACGCTGCATTGGCTTCGATGAATGCACCATCGGAGAGGCGCGTGATCGAAATCGAATCCGGATTGGAGCGGAATGCGCCGGAGAATTTTGCTTCTGACAGGCGCTGTATTTCTTCGGCGTGGCGTTTTTCTGTAATGTCTTCTGCGATCGACAGCAGCCGCTCCGCATTCATGCCGTCTTCATCTATATGCGAATAACGCCATGCGCAGGTAATGATGCGTCCATCGGCGGTTAAATTTTCTTGTATGGTTTGCGTACCGGGCGGGCTGGATACGGATTGCTGGGCGAGGCCCTGGATCAGATGTCGTTTATCCAGCGGGGCGAGAAAACGGATATTCCTTCCCATCGCAACTTCACGACGATAGCCGAATATGCGTTCTGCAGCCGCATTCCATTCGACTACCTGGTGTTTTTTATCCCACTCGATGATCGCAACCGGACTTTGTTCGACCAGTACGCGAAAGTGCGCCTCGCGCTCGTAAAGTTCCAGCTGGACGTGCGCGTGCTGATCCATGCCGGTCGTATCCTGATGTTTCTGGCCGCCCAGAAGATTGCGCAAACGGATGCGTGTGTCTTCCATCTGTTGCGAGAGCTGGCCGATTTCATCGAGGCGTTCCAGTTTGAATGGCTGGTCCAGGCGACGTTCGATCAACTGCTTTACCCCGGCATGCAAGCCTTGCAAAGGCCGCAACAAGCGACGTTCAAGAAAGAGCAGTATCAGTGCGATAGACAAGCCGATCTGCAGCGCCAGCGTCAGCATTTGGTACGCCATATTTTCCAGCATGATTTGCCGCAGGCGTGTGCTGGCAACTTCAATCCTGACTGAGCCGGCTACCTGGCCGCGGTAATAAATACTGGCGTCTGCAGTGGCAGTAAAGCCTGCCCGACGTTCGGTGCGTTCGCTGGCGGCAAACAGCGTGCGTTTATTGTCGCGTACTTCTATGCGCACGATATCGTCATTACGCCATATCGCAGCGTCGACCAATGCAGCGGCATCCTTGTGATTGAAATTCCACAGTGGCTCGCTCATGCCATCAGCCAGGGCGACTGCATTTTCTTCGGCGAGCTTGACGGTTCTCTTTTTAACTTCCGAGTTGTAGGTATCGAACCAGCCGTAGCCATTGATGAGGATCGCCGGCACGAGCAAGCCGATGGCTACTGCCAGCACGATAGAACGTCGCAGGGTGAATACGTTTTTTTTCATGTCGTCCGGCGGGTGTGGGGACTGAACAAAATAATGAAATGATGCGGTGGCTGCTGCGTATCCTGATGTGCTTTATTGGTGTTCTTTATGTTCGCGCAACCAGGTGTGCAGTACGTCGGAACTCAAGGGCCTGGAAAACAGGAATCCCTGGCCGAATGGACAGCCGAGTTCGGTCAGGATTTTTGCCTGCCGTTCATCTTCGACGCCTTCGGCAATTACGTCCAGTTCCAGATTGCGTCCCAATTGAATAATCATCTCTGCGATGCTGCTGCCGCGTGAGGATTCGGTAATTTCAGTGACGAAGGCCCGGTCTATCTTGAGTCTGTCCACACTCAGTTTCTGCAAATGGCTGAGCGATGAAAAGCCGGTGCCGAAATCGTCAATCGCGATGCTGACGCCGGTCTCGGTGATTTGATCGAGTAATTTGATCAGCGCATCAGGTTCTTCCATCGCCATGGATTCGGTGATTTCAAGCTCCATGCAGTGCGGTGGCGCGCCCGTGTCTTCCAGTGCCTTTTTCAGCATGCTGAGGAAGTGCGGATGACGGAATTGGACTTGCGACACATTCACCGACATCAGGAAATCGGCATAGCCCAGGCGCTGTATCCGCACCAACTCCTGGCAAGCCTGGCGCAACACCCATTCCCCGAGTTCGATGATCAAGCCTGAGTATTCGGCAATCGGAATGAAACGGTTAGGCGAAATCATCGTCGCGTCTTCAGTCTGCCAGCGCAAGAGAGCTTCGGCGCCGACCGGGGCGCGCGTGACCATGTCGATTTGCGGCTGGTAGACGACGAACAGGCGCTTTTCCTCAAATGCCGCACGCAAGGCATGCATCATGTTGACGCGCTCACGGATGTCGACGCCCATGCTGCGCGAGAAATAAGAATAACCGGTGCGTTGCTGGATTTTGGCGCGCTTCAACGCGATATGCGCATTTTTCAGCGCTTCTACACCGCGGCCTTCATGTTCAGCCAAACGTACCAGTCCGACAGTGGCGGAAAGTTGCACATCCTGGCCATCGATGCTGAAAGGCCTTTCAAATTGCGCCAGCACGGCAGCAGGATTGACTTGAACATCATCGCCCAGCACGCCGAAAGTATCGCCGCCTACGCGCGATACGGTGAGCCGGTCTCCCAGTCGTGACTGCAAGCGTGCCGCCACGGCCAGCAGCAGCATGTCGCCAAACTGGTGGCCTAGCGTGTCGTTGGTTTCTGCAAAGTGATCGATGTCTATCAATGCCAGTGTCGTTGGCCGGTATTCAGTAGAGGCCAGGTTTTCATCGATGATTTCTTTGAGGCGGTTGCGATTCGGCAGTTTGGTCAGGGAATCGTAGAAGGCGGAGTTATGCAGTCGCGTGACCAGCATGATGTTGGAGAGGCCGACTGAGATATTGCTGCAGAAAACTTCCAGCAGACGCAATTCATTTTCGTTGAGCGGCCGGCCGATTTTGAGAAATGTCGCGAAATTGCTGGAGCCGTTGCCGGTAAAGTGCAGGGCGGCATAATCGCGGCCGTAAATGTTGCGTCCTTCACTTAGTGCACGAACCAGTGTATTGCCGATTTGCGCATCCTCGAATGCGGAAACAGGATGATTGATCAGATCCTGATATTTCCCGTCTGCGGCGACGACGAATAACTCGGTTTCCTGATTGTGCAGGGTCTCCTGCACGCAAAACAGGCCATCTGGCTTGATTCCGAGTAAATGCGATATTTGCGTGATGACGCCGGCGGTAAATTCTTCCAGGGTTTGCATGGCCATCAATTCGGTGCTGGCGCGCAGGATCATGTCCAGACCGCGGCTGCTTGCATTGATGGTGCAGATTTGTTCGTAGGAGCGGATTGCTGCAGTCACCACCGTGTACAGCTTGATGCGCGTCAGTTCGGACTTGGTCTTGTAATCGTTGATGTCGAACTGCTGGATCGCATCGATCTCCGGGGCATAGCCCGGCTGGCCGGTACGCAGGATGATGCGTACTTCTGCACGGTGCAATACATCGCGTATGTAGTGCACCAGCTGCAGACCTTCATCCTGCTGCTCCATGACGACGTCCAGCAAGATAACCGCAACATCCGGTTCGTTTGCCAGGATTTCGCGTGCCTGCTGCGCGGAATAGGCGTGCAGGAATGCCAGTGGCCTGTTTTGTATTGCGACATTGCTCAAGGCAAAAGTTGTCGCCGAATGCACGTCGGCATCGTCATCTATGATCATGACTAGCCAGACGCCGTTGTTCGCCCCCAGGATATTGTCATCGGATGCGCGTACCGTTTCATCCAGAAATACAAGGTCATCCTCGTTATGGCTGACCGTCTTGCTCATGATGCCTTCTCCGGGATTTAGTTTTTCTAGTTTGGAAACAGTATATTGCACACCCATTCCATATCAGGCAATGATTTTTCTTGAAGTATTTGTTTTCTGTGCACTGGTAGAATGACACTTTATTTCATTGATCATTAACCATCATGTCCGGCAATACATTTGGCACACTCTTTACTGTCACCACTTTCGGCGAATCCCACGGCCCTGCAATCGGATGCGTCATTGATGGTTGTCCTCCTGGCATGGTGTTGTCAGAAGCCGACATTCAACTCGATCTGGATCGCCGCAAACCGGGCACTTCGCGTCATGTGACGCAACGCCAGGAATCAGATACGGTGGAAATCCTGTCCGGCGTATACGAAGGCAAGACCACCGGTACGCCGATAGCCTTGCTGATACGCAACGAAGACCAGCGCAGCAAGGATTACGGCAATATCACGGATACTTTCCGTCCCGGGCATGCTGATTACACGTATTGGCACAAGTACGGCATCCGCGATCCGCGTGGTGGCGGACGTTCGTCGGCCCGCCTGACTGCACCGGTGGTGGGTGCGGCGGCGATTGCGAAAAAATGGCTGCTGGAACAGTACGGTACGACTTTCAAGGGTTGCATGAGCCAGCTGGGCGAGATAGCGATTCCATTCGAAAGCTGGAGTCACGTCCCTGACAATCCGTTTTTCTCTGCGAACGCGACTATCCTTCCGCAACTGGAAGCGTATATGGATGATTTGCGCAAAAACGGCGATTCCTGCGGCGCGCGCATCGACGTCGTGGCCGAGAATGTGCCGATAGGCCTGGGCGAGCCGATTTACGACAAGCTGGATGCGGAAATCGCGTATGCCTTGATGGGTATCAATGCCGTCAAAGGGGTGGAGATCGGCGCGGGCTTCAAGTCGGTTGCGCAAAAAGGCACCGAGCATGGTGATGAACTCACGCCCGATGGCTTTGCCAGCAACAATGCAGGCGGTGTGCTGGGTGGTATTTCTACCGGCCAGAACATCACCGCATCGATTGCGATCAAGCCGACGTCCAGCATTCGGACTGCGCGCCATTCGATAGATAAAGCCGGCCAGCCTATCATGGTCGAAACCCTGGGGCGGCATGATCCGTGCGTCGGCATACGCGCCACGCCAATTGCCGAAGCCATGCTGGCACTGGTCTTGATGGATCACGCATTGCGCCATCGTGCGCAATGCGGCGATGTAAAAGTGAGCACGCCGCAAATTCCGGCTGGCGCACGCTGATTTACTTGCGCCGCGTATCTGCGCGGCGATGATAGTCTAGATCGGGAGTAGAAATGAGACCAGTCGGCCTACGCACTTTTTTCTCATTCGCAGTGGGCATTACATTCATGCTGATGTTGTCGGCTTGCGAAACCGTGCAGACTACGCAAGGCGGGCTGGTCGGCATAGACCGGCAGCAGCGCATGGCAGTGTCATCCCAGGAGCTGGATCAGACAGCAGCCAGGCAATACGCGGCCTTGATCACAGGGCAAAAGCAGAAAAACACGGTCAATCAAAATCCGGCGCAGGTAGCGCGCGTGCGCACCATTGCCAATCGGCTGATAGCGCAAACACCGGTTTTTCGTCCTGATGCGCAACGCTGGCAGTGGGAAGTCAATGTGCTGACTTCGTCTGAAGTCAACGCCTGGTGCATGCCGGGAGGGAAAATCGCTGTCTATAGCGGCTTGATTGAAAAACTTCAGGTCACCGACGATGAACTGGCGGCCGTGATCGGGCATGAAATTTCTCACGCATTGCGCGAGCATGCACGCGAGCGCGCATCGGAGCAGCTGGTCGCCGGCAGCGTGATTTCAATCGGTTCTGCCTTGCTGGGCGTGGGCGGTTTGGGGCAGCAGGGGGCGGAGTATGCCTATATGGGCCTGGTTGGCTTGCCTAATTCACGCAGCCATGAAACGGAAGCCGATCGCATGGGAGTTGAATTGACAGCGCGCGCTGCTTACGATCCTCGCGCCGCCGTCACGCTATGGCAAAAAATGGCTCAGGCGGGCGGCAGCGAACGTCCGGCTTTCCTGTCTACCCATCCTTCCAGTTCAGATCGCATCAGCGACTTGAATGTCTACGCGCAACGCGTGATGCCGCTGTATCTGCAGGCAAAAAGCAGGCGCTGAGAGCCTGGCCTGGCAGCAAGGATAATTCCCGTATTTCTGAATAAACGCCCGTTTCCCGGTTGCCTGCGCTGCGCTCTTTCAAGGCCGCAGCGTACAAATATGGCATAATCTCGGTCTATTCAATCAGTCGTGACAGACTTACTTTTACACACGAAATATGGCTCAAACGCTCTACGATAAACTCTGGCAATCGCATGTCGTCGATGTCGGCGACGATGGCACGACCGTGCTTTATATCGATCGCCACCTGCTGCATGAAGTGACCAGCCCGCAAGCATTTGAAGGCTTGAAGCTGGCTGGCCGTCGCCCATGGCGCGTTGCTGCCAACCTGATGGTGGCGGATCACAATGTGCCGACCACTGATCGCTCGGAAGGTATTGCAGATCCGACATCGCGGCTGCAGGTAGAAACGCTGGATCACAATGCGCATGAATACGGCTTGACCTATTTCAGCATGCGCGACAAGCGTCAGGGCATCGTGCATGTGATCGGACCTGAGCAGGGCGCGACCTTGCCGGGCATGACGGTGGTGTGCGGCGATTCACATACCTCCACGCATGGTGCGTTTGGCGCATTGGCGCACGGCATAGGCACATCGGAAGTTGAACATGTGCTTGCCACGCAAACCCTGCTGGCACAAAAATCCAAGGCCATGCTGGTACAGGTCGATGGCGCTTTGCCCGCTGGCGTGACAGCCAAGGATATCGTGCTGGCGATCATCGGCAAGATCGGTACTGCTGGCGGTACCGGTTATGCAATCGAGTTTGCCGGCTCGACCATACGTGCGCTGTCGATGGAAGGCCGCATGACCATCTGCAACATGGCGATCGAAGCCGGTGCACGTGCCGGCATGGTGGGAGTCGACGAGACCACGATCAATTACGTCAAGGGCAGGCCCTTGTCGCCGGTTGGTCCGCACTGGGATCGCGCGGTCGATTACTGGCGCACGTTGCATTCCGATGTCGGCGCGAAGTTCGACCTGGTCGTCACCTTGAACGCCGCTGAAATCAAGCCGCAAGTGAGCTGGGGTACGTCGCCGGAGATGGTGGTAGCGGTCGATGGCCGCGTGCCGGATCCTGACAAGGAAAAAGACCCAACCAAGCGCGATGGCATGGAAAAAGCGCTGGTCTACATGGGGCTGAAGCCAAATACGCCGATCACCGATATCCGTATCGACAAGGTATTCATCGGTTCCTGCACCAACTCGCGCATAGAAGATTTGCGTGCCGCGGCTGCGGTGGTGCGCGGCAAGCATCGTGCATCGAACGTGACACTGGCGATGGTGGTGCCGGGTTCCGGTCTGGTCAAGGAGCAGGCAGAGCGTGAAGGCCTGGACAAGATATTCAAGGATGCCGGTTTTGAATGGCGTGAACCTGGTTGCTCCATGTGTCTGGCTATGAATGCCGACCGCCTAGAGCCGGGCGAGCGCTGCGCATCGACTTCCAATCGCAATTTCGAAGGCCGCCAGGGTGCCGGCGGCCGTACGCATCTGGTCAGTCCTGCGATGGCTGCTGCAGCCGGTATTGAAGGCCATTTTGTTGATGTACGTTCGCTGTAAGCGTTACTTTAAATTTGTCGCTGTAAATTAAATTCACGGAGAAAAAACATGAAAAAAATCGCTGCTTTGTTGATTGCTTCTGTCTGGCTGCTGGCAGGCTGTAACACGGTTCAGGGTTTCGGCAAGGATGTCGAACATGTGGGCGACAAGATACAGAATAAATCTGCGAAATAAGCCGATTGCAATAAGCTGGCTGAAACAAGCCGACTGCATACGTAAGCGCATCAGAAAATTGAATCAGTGCGCCGGCAATCTTTTGCCGTCGCACATGTTAATAGTTGGACAGTATGGATAAATTTAATATTCTCGATGGTTTGGTTGCGCCGCTGGATCGTGCAAATGTCGATACCGACGCCATCATTCCCAAGCAGTTCCTGAAATCGATACAGCGCACCGGCTTCGGTCCGAATCTGTTCGATGAATGGCGCTATCTGGATCAGGGCGAGCCGGGCAAGGACAATTCGAAACGTCCGCTGAATCCCGATTTCGTATTGAATCAGCCGCGCTACAAGGGCGCATCGATACTGCTGGCGCGCAAGAATTTCGGCTGCGGCTCCTCGCGCGAACACGCGCCATGGGCCTTAAGCCAGTACGGCTTCCGGGCCATCGTGGCGCCCAGTTTTGCCGATATCTTTTTCAATAACTGTTACAAGAACGGTTTGTTGCCGGTCGCGCTGACCGAGGCGCAAGTCGATCACTTGTTCAACGAAGTCAAGGCATTCCCTGGCTTCCATCTGGTGATCGATCTGGAAAAACAAACGATCGCTACCAGCAATGGCAGCGTGGTCTATCCATTTGAAATCGACGCGTTCCGCAAATACTGCTTGCTCAACGGTTTTGATGATATCGGTCTGACCCTGCAAAAAGCAGACAAGATACGCGCCTTCGAAGAGCGCCATCTCGCCGCGCAGCCGTGGTTGAGCAATACGATTTAAGCGCACGCATTTAAATGCGCGATTCCATCCTTTTTTAATCTTATCGAAGTCATCAAATGAAAATCGCAATTCTGCCGGGCGACGGCATAGGTCCGGAAATCATCACGCAAGCTGTCAAGGTAATGAACGCGCTGGGTGAAAAATTTGAAACTGAAACCGCTCCGGTTGGCGGCGCTGCCTATGCCGAGCAAGGTCATCCGCTGCCGGAATCGACGCTGAAGCTGGCCAAGGAAGCTGATGCGATCCTGTTCGGCGCGGTGGGCGATTTCAAATACGATACGCTGGAGCGTTCGCTGCGTCCTGAGCAGGCGATACTGGGCTTGCGCAAGCACCTCGGCCTGTTCGCCAATTTCCGCCCGGCGATTTTGTATCCTGAACTGGCAGGCGCATCGTCGCTGAAGCCGGAAATCGTATCCGGCCTCGACATCATGATCGTGCGTGAATTGACTGGCGATATCTATTTCGGCCAGCCGCGCGGCATGCGCGAAGCGCCGGACGGCCCGTTCAAGGGTGCGCGTGAAGGTTTCGACACGATGCGTTATGCAGAACCTGAAATCCGCCGCATTGCACACGTGGCGTTCCAGGCTGCGCAAAAACGCGGCAAGCGTTTGACCAGCGTCGACAAGGCCAATGTGCTGGAAACCTTCCAGTTCTGGCGCGATGTCGTCACCGACGTGCACAAGGAATACCAGGACGTCGAGCTCGACCACATGTACGTCGACAACGCCGCGATGCAACTGGTGCGCGCGCCGAAGAAATTCGACGTGGTCGTGACCGGCAACATGTTTGGCGACATCCTGTCCGATGCCGCCGCGATGCTGACCGGCTCGATCGGCATGCTGCCATCGGCTTCGCTGGACGCCAACAACAAGGGCTTGTACGAGCCGTCACATGGTTCCGCACCTGACATCGCCGGCAAGGATATGGCCAATCCACTGGCAACGATCTTGTCGCTGGCCATGATGTTGCGCTATTCGCTCAACAAGGTAGAGCAGGCGGATCGTGTCGAAGCTGCGGTGAAGGCAGTGTTGAAACAAGGCTTGCGCACCGTCGATATTTACGAAGCCGGCACCACCAAGGTCAGCACGACGCAGATGGGCGATGCGGTCTTAAAAGCACTGGTTTGAAAATGAGGACGGCGGTCACCGCCGTGACAATGATTAATAGGACGACTGGATGCGTCCTGCGTTGAGGAAATGATGATGAAAGTTGTGGGCTTGGTAGGTTGGCGTGGCATGGTGGGCTCGGTCTTGATGCAACGCATGCAGGAAGAGCGTGATTTCGACCATATCGAACCGGTATTTTTCACCACCTCGAACAAGGGCGGCAAGGCGCCTGCGATGGCAAAGAAAGAAACGGCGCTGCAGGATGCCAATGATATAGACGCGCTGAAAAAATGCGACATCATCATTACCTGCCAGGGCGGCGACTACACCACCGATATTTTTCCCAAGCTGCGCGCAGCCGGCTGGAGCGGTTACTGGATAGACGCCGCTTCGACCCTGCGCAGGCAGGACGATGCTGTCATGGTGCTCGCTCCCGTCACTCTGCATGTGAGCAAGGATGCGATGGGGCGTTGCGTGAAAAACTACATCGGTGGC
>NZ_JAUSME010000026.1 GCF_030645555.1 Herminiimonas sp. | reverse complement strand
GGTGCATAGGCACATGGCCCGGGCCTTCTATCATCACTTGCACGTCATGTTTCCATGCGATCTGCGTCAGTTCGCCCAGCGTTTTCAGTTCGCCGAGTTGCGCTTCATCGTTGGCATCGTAAATAGAACCAGGACGCAAGCCGTCGCCGAGGCTGAACGACACGTCGTAGGCTTTCATGATTTCGCAAATGTCCTCGAAGTGCTCGTACAGGAAGGATTCCTTGTGATGCGCGAGGCACCATTTCGCCATGATGGAGCCGCCACGCGAGACGATGCCGGTCAGGCGCTTGGCCGTCATAGGCACATAGCGCAGCAACACGCCGGCATGTATCGTGAAGTAATCGACGCCCTGCTCAGCTTGCTCGATCAGCGTGTCGCGGAAAATTTCCCAGGTCAAGTCTTCAGCCTTGCCATTGACCTTTTCCAGCGCCTGGTAAATCGGCACGGTACCGATAGGCACCGGCGAATTACGGATGATCCATTCGCGCGTTTCATGGATGTGCTTGCCGGTCGACAGATCCATCACATTGTCGCCGCCCCAGCGGATCGCCCATGTCATTTTTTCGACTTCTTCACCGATCGAAGAAGTCACTGCCGAGTTGCCTATGTTGGCATTGATCTTGACCAGGAAATTGCGGCCTATGATCATCGGCTCGATTTCCGGATGGTTGATGTTGGCCGGAATGATCGCGCGACCGCGGGCGATTTCACTGCGTACGAATTCGGCTGTGATTTCCTGCGGTATCGAGGCACCGAAGGATTGGCCCGGATGTTGACGACCCATCAGCTCGGCGAGTTTTTCACCTTTAGGTCCGGACTGTTTCAGTTCGTCCAGATACGCGCGGCGATTCATGTTTTCACGGATCGCGACATATTCCATTTCCGGCGTGATGATGCCCAGTCTCGCGTAATGCATCTGGCTGACGTTCTTGCCGGCGACTGCGCGACGTGGCTTGCGATGTAGATTGAAGCGCAGTTCCGCCAGTTGTGGATCGTTCAGGCGCTCTATACCGTACTCTGAAGTCGGGCCGGCCAGTTCTTCCGTATCGTTGCGCTCCAGTATCCACGGCAGGCGCGGCGTAGCCAGGCCGGAACGGATATCGATCCTGGCGGCAGGATCGGTGTACGGGCCCGAGGTATCGTAGACATAAATAGCCGGATTTTTTTCAAAGCCGAAAGACGCGGCGGTATCGGATTGCGTGATTCTGCGCATCGGCACCTGGATATCAGGACGCGAACCCTGGATATAGACTTTGGTGGAATTCGGTAAGGGTTGGACTGCCGCTTCATCTACCGTGGCGGTAGCGGACAGAAATTTCGGATTGGCATTCATTTTGGCTCCTTGGCTAACTACAGTGGCTTGGAGCCAGCTCAGGAGGTTTCGAGGGACGGTGCAGTTGCGTGAATACAGATGCAATGACCGAGCTCGGTAGCTTCCCTTCGCTGGCATTATCCAGATCAGGTTCAAGGGTTTTTCTCACCCGGCAAGATGCTTGCGCACCCGGCCTAGGACCCCTAGCTTTTACTTCAATACAAACAGTGACAAAAAATACGGAAAAATAAAATACGGCAAAACATATTACAACGCGAGTCTATGAATTACATAGTCAACTCACATTGACCCGGGTCAATCTTTTGCAGATGACATGAATGGCTTGCAGATAAACTTGCCTTGCTGCAAACCATTCATCTCAGCTCTAGATAAGGGCAAGCTGCGCCGCTATCCAGAGCCATGCAAACTTACTTCACCGTTGCGATATGCAACAGATTGGTAGTGCCTGATTCGCCGAATGGCAAGCCGGCCGACACGGTGATGCTTTCGCCGACCTTGGCGAAGCCTTCACGCAGCGCTGCGCTGACTGCCACTTTGACCATCTCCTCAACCGAACCGACATCGCTGCCGACAGTGGAATGGATGCCCCATACCAGCGACAGGCGGCGCGCCGTGTTGATGTTGGGCGTGATGCTCAGGATAGGTGCAGTTGGCCGCTCGCGCGCCGCACGCATCGTGGTGTGACCCGATGTAGTGTAGGTGACGGTAGCAACTGCATTGACGATCTTGGTCACGTCGCGCAAGGCGGCGCAGATGGCATCTTCTGCGGTCGGCAACGGTGGCACTTGTTGCGCATCGAGCAGGGCGCGGTAGGCTGGATCGCTTTCGACTTCCTTGATGATGCGATCCATCATTGCCACTGCCTTGACCGGGAATTTGCCGCTGGCCGATTCGGCTGACAGCATCACAGCATCAGCACCTTCGTAAATCGCGCTGGCGACGTCGGAAGTTTCTGCGCGGGTAGGCACAGGCGATTCGGTCATCGATTCCAGCATTTGCGTGGCGATGATGACAGGCTTGCCGTATTTGCGCGAAGCTTTGAGGATTTCCTTTTGCGCACGTGGCACTTGCTCGGCTGGCAATTCAACACCCAGATCGCCACGGGCGACCATCACGGAGTCGGATGCGTTGCAGATGCCGTCGATATCCAGCATCGCAGCCGGCTTTTCGATTTTCGACATGATGCCGGCACGGTCGCCGATGATTTCGCGCGCTTCTGTGATGTCGGAAACTTGCTGCACGAACGACAGTGCAACCCAATCCACACCCAGCGACAGGGCGAAATCCAGATCGACACGGTCTTTGGCGGTCATAGCAGGGATCGGCAGGATCGCATCCGGCACGTTGACGCCTTTGCGGTTCGAAATCTTGCCGCCGACTGCGATGCGGGTAACGATACGATTGTCTTTGTTGCTTTCTATGCTCAAGCGGATCTTGCCATCGTCGAGCAACAGGTTTTGACCTGCAGCGACTGCAGCGAACAATTCCGGATGCGGCAGGTAGACGCGCGATGCATCGCCCGGTGTTTCATCACGGTCGAGCACGAACTGATCGCCAACCTTCAGCATGGCCGAGTCGCCGGCAAAGGTACCGAGACGGATCTTCGGACCTTGCAGGTCAGCCAGGATAGAAATCGGGCGACCGGTTTTCTTTTCCAGGTTGCGCACGATTTCGTGGCGCGCGCGATGGTCTGCGTGTGAACCATGGCTGAAGTTGAAACGGAACATGTCAACGCCGGCGTCGAACAGTTCGGTGATGGTTTCCAGATCGTTACTGGCAGGGCCCAGAGTGGCGACGATTTTTGCTTTACGGATACGTCTCATGAGATATCTTCTTTTTAAGTGAGAAATAAAATATTGCGAAAAATGATGCGGCTGTTGTTTTTATAAAAATGCAGCCGCGTAAGATTACAAAATCAGAATTGCCCGGAAATCATTCACATTGGTGCGCGTAGGACCACTGACGATCAAATCGCCCACCGCGCTGAAAAATCCATAGCCGTCATTGTTTTCCAGCATCGCCTTTGCGCTATGTCCGGCACTGGCGGCACGGGCGATCGAATCAGGCTGGTAAATCGCGCCAGCGTTGTCTTCGGAACCGTCTATGCCATCGGTATCGCATGCAAGTGCATAAATATTCGGCTCGCCATTGAGCGCAGCGGCAAGACTCAGCAGGAATTCTGCATTCCGCCCGCCGCGGCCTTTGCCTTGCACGGTGACCGTGGTTTCACCACCGGACAGGATCACGCAAGGCTTGGCGAACGGTTGGCCATACTTGGCCACCTGTTTTGCCAGCGCGGCATGCACCGAGCCCACATCGCGCGACTCGCCTTCCAGGTCATTCGACAGAATATACGGCGTGATGCCGGCGGCACGCGCCTTGGCAGCGGCGGCTTCCAGCGCATGTTGCGCAGTGGCGATCACATGATGTTCATTGCGCGCAAAACGCACGTCGCCCGGCTTCGGTGTTTCGCCGGCTCCGGATTCCAGATGTTGCAGGATATTGCCTGGAATCTCGATTTTGTATTTTTTCAAAATCGCCAGCGATTCCGCGCAGGTAGTGGGATCAGGCAGCGTAGGACCGCTGGCGATGACGCCAGGATCGTCGCCCGGCACATCGGAAATCAGCAGCGTCACCACGCGTGCCGGTGCGCAGGCCAGGCCCAGACGGCCGCCCTTGATCGCTGACAGGTGCTTGCGCACGCAGTTCATTTCGGAAATCGTTGCGCCGCTTTTGAGCAGCGCCTTGTTCATCGCCTGTTTCTGTTCCAGCGTGATGCCCTCGCCCGGCAGGCTCAGCAATGCGGAGCCACCACCAGTAATCAGGCACAACACCAGATCGTCTTCAGTCAAGCCTTTTACCAACTCCAGCATGCGGCCAGCGGCACGGCGGCCAGCTTCGTCCGGCACTGGATGGGCGGCTTCGACAATTTCAATTTGCTTGCAGTCGGCGCCATGACCATAACGCGTCACGATCAAGCCTTCCACTTTTCCCGGCCAGGTATCTTCAACCACCTTGGCCATTGCCGCAGCACCTTTGCCGGCGCCGATCACCAGAGTACGACCCTTGATGGATTGCTTGGGCAAATAGGCGGGCATGCACTTCTGTGCGCTTACCGCTTCTACTGCGGTGGCATACAGATCATTTAAAAACTGGCGTGGATCTATCGACATGAGGCAAAAATACTTTTTAAAATTTTTGAATCAAACCGGCATTGCACACACGCACAATGCCGGCAGCAGTACAAACTACGTCAGACCAATTACGCCTTGGCGATTTCGTGGTTCGACATGATTTCAATCGCGCGGCACAGTGCCGAGTGATCCAGACCGCTCATGCCATTGGCTGCGCATGCGTTCATCAGTTCTTGCGTAGCCGCTGTATTAGGCAGCGAGATACCCATCGATTTAGCGCCTTGCAATGCAAGGTTCAAATCTTTTTGATGCAGTTCGATGCGGAAGCCTGGGTTGAACGTACGCTTGATCATGCGCTCGCCGTGTACTTCCAGGATGCGCGAGTTGGCGAAGCCGCCCATCAGCGCTTGACGCACTTTGGCAGGATCTGCGCCAGCTTTCGAAGCGAACAACAGTGCTTCGGAAACAGCCTGGATGTTCAATGCAACGATGATCTGGTTCGCCACTTTGGTGGTTTGACCGTCGCCGTTACCGCCGACCAGAGTGATGTTCTTGCCCATCAGTTCAAACAATGGCTTGACGGTTTCAAATGCAGCTTCAGAGCCACCGACCATGATGGTCAGCGATGCAGCCTTGGCGCCGACTTCGCCGCCGGATACAGGTGCATCCAGGTATTCGCAGCTCAGGTCGTTGATTTTTTTCGCAAAGCCTTTGGTCGCGATAGGCGAGATCGAGCTCATGTCGACGACGATTTTGCCGGCGGTCAAACCGCTTGCAACACCGTTTTCAGCAAACAGGACAGCTTCCACGTGCGGGGTATCCGGCACCATGACGATGATGATGTCTGCGCGCTTGGCGACTTCAGCGCCGGATGTGCACAGGGTTGCACCGCCGTCGATCAGTTCTGGTGCTGGTGTTTTTTGATCGTGCAAATACAGCTTGTGGCCGCCTTTTTGCAGGTTGAGTGCCATTGGGGAACCCATGATGCCCAAACCAATAAATCCGACTTTTGCCATGATGATGACTCCTGAAATTTTTTAATGAATGTGTAGTACGAGACGCTGTAAAAATATTGAGCGGTCCTGAATCGGACCGCTCAATAGCCATGCGTTACATCAGACGCCGTGCGCAGCGCGCCAGCCCAAACCTTCGACCGTGCCGGCCTTCGGTTTGTATTCGCAACCGATCCAGCCTTTATAGCCGATTTCATCGAGGAACTTGAACAGGAAGGTGTAGTTGATTTCACCTGTGCCTGGTTCGAAGCGACCTGGATTATCCGCCAGCTGTATGTGCGGGATGATCGCCAGGTTAGCCTTGACCGTGTTCGCCAGCTCACCTTCCATGCGTTGCATGTGATAGATGTCGTACTGGAAGAACAGGTTGTCGGAGCCCACTTTGGCGATGATATCCAGCGCTTGCTTGGTGTTGGTCAGGAAGAAACCCGGGATATCAAACGTGTTGATCGCTTCGATCAACAACGGAATGCCCGCTGCCTTCAACTTGTCGGCAGCATATTTCAGGTTGGCAACCAGAGTTGCTTCTGCCTGTTCGCGCGACACGCCGGCTGGCACGATACCGCTCAGGCAGTTGACCTGTTTGGTACCCAGCACCTTGACGTATTCAATTGCCTTGTCGACACCGGCTTTGAATTCTTCAACACGATCAGGATGGCAAGCAATACCGCGCTCGCCACCAGCCCAGTTACCGGCCGGCAGATTGTGCAAGACCATTTCCAGATTGTTTTCTTTCAATTTCGCAGCGACATCAGCCGCCGGGAAATCGTAGGGAAACAAAAATTCAACGCCTTTGAAGCCGTTCTTTGCAGCTTGTTCAAAGCGGTCCATGAATGGCACCTCGTTGAACAGCATAGTCAGATTAGCAGCAAGTTTCGTCATCTTAAGCACCTTTAACGTCGAGGATTTCTTCGAATTCGTTGATCGCGTTGATTTCAGTACCCATTGCGATGTTGGTTACGCGCTCAAGGATGATTTCAACAACGACTGGCACCTTGAATTCCTTGATCCACTCTTGTGCTTTACGCAGCGCAGGTTGGATATCGTCTGGGTTGTAGACGCGAATTGCTTTACAGCCGAGACCTTCAGTCACTTTAACGTGATCAACACCGTACGAAGCGTTTTCGGTCGAGTTGATGTTGTCGAACGCCAGCGAAACGCAGTAGTCCATCGTGAACATGCGTTGTGCCTGACGGATCAGACCCAGGTACGAGTTGTTAACCAACACGTGGATGTATGGCAGATTGAACTGCGCGCCGGCTGCCAATTCTTCGATCAGGAACTGGAAGTCGTAATCGCCTGTGATAGCAACGATTTCGCTGGTTGGATCTGCAGCCCGGACACCCAGAGCAGCTGGGATAGTCCAGCCCAATGGACCTGCTTGACCGCAGTTGATCCAGTTACGTTCTTTGTAGACGTGCAGGAATTGACCCGCAGCGATTTGCGACAAACCGATGTTCGAAACATAGCGCGCTGTTTTGCCGAACACTGCGTTCATTTCCTGGTAAACGCGTTGTGGTTTTATAGGCGTTACATCGAAATCCGTTTTACGCAACATCGTGCGTTTGCGCTCTTGGCACTCGGCCAACCATGCATCACGGTTTTTCAGTTTGCCGGCAGCTTTCAATTCTTTCGCTACTTCGATCATCAATTTCAGTGCTGCGCCAGCGTCGGAAGTGATGCCGAGGTCAGGACCAAACACGCGACCGATTTGTGTCGGTTCGATATCGATGTGCACGAATTTACGGTCTTTGGTGAAAACGTCGATCGAACCGGTGAAACGGTTAGCCCAACGGTTACCGATACCGAATGCGAAGTCCGAAGCCAGCATCGTCGCGTTACCGTAACGGTGCGAAGTTTGCAGACCAACCATACCGACCATCAGTGGATGATCATCAGGTACCGTTCCCCAGCCCATCAGCGTTGGAACGACAGGAACGTTAACCAGTTCAGCGAATTCGAGCATCAACGGTGTTGCGTTCGAATTGATCACGCCGCCGCCGGAAATCAGCAATGGACGTTCAGCTGCATTCAACATATTGATCGCAGCTACGATTTGTTTGCGGGTCGCGGTTGGGCGATAAACCGGCAATGGCTCGTACAGATCTGGATCGAATTCGATTTCAGCAACTTGCACGTCGAACGGCAAATCGATCAGCACTGGGCCTGGACGGCCTGAACGCATGATGTGGAATGCCTGCTGGAACACTTGTGGAACCAATGCTGGCTCGCGAACCATGACCGACCATTTGGTTACTGGCTTCGAGATCGTTTCGATATCTACAGCCTGGAAATCTTCTTTGTGCAAACGTGCACGTGGCGCTTGACCAGTGATACACAGGATAGGAATCGAATCCGCAATTGCCGAGTACAGACCGGTGATCATGTCTGTGCCGCCAGGACCCGAGGTAGCGAGGGCAACACCGATATTGCCGGATTTGGCGCGGGTGTAACCCTCAGCCATGTGGGTCGCGCCTTCTACGTGGCGAGCCAGGATGTGTTTGATCGTGCCCTGCTTTTGCATGGCCGAGTAAAATGGGTTGATTGCTGCGCCTGGAACGCCGAACGCCTGATCAATACCTTCTTTTTGCATTACCCAAACTGCTGCCTGGGCTGCTGTCATCTTTGCCATCACATACCTCCGTTGAAATGAAATTTTCCTGAAGAGTATATTAATTGGTATGCAATAATTTGAGAATAGAATAATTACTTAACCAATTAAATACTCCAGGTATCGAATGGACAAGCTGAAACAGATCGAAGCCTTCGTCATGGCGGTAGACCACAGCAGCTTCGCGGCTGCCGCCCTGGCCCTGCAAGTCACGCCCGTCATGGTCGGCCGACGCATAGACACGCTGGAAAAGCGCCTCGGCGTGCGCTTGCTGCATCGCTCCACCCGCCGCCTGGCCCTGACTGAAGAAGGCTCGGTCTATCTGGAGCATTGCCGGAAACTGCTTACCGAACTCGAACTTGCCGAAAGTGCAATCTCTGTCGGCCGGCATAAAGTGACTGGCCACTTGATCGTTTCTGCCCCTGCCTCATTCGGCCGCCGGCACGTCGCACCTTACGCCCCTGAATTCCTGCTGCAGCATCCGGACCTGAAAATGTCGTTCAATCTGACCGACCGCGTGGTCGATCTGGTGCAGGAAGGTTACGACATGGGCATACGTATCGGCGGCGCCATCGACCCCAACTTCGTCGCCATCAAACTCGCCTCGAACAAACGCGTAGTCTGCGGCACACCTGAATACTTCAAGAAACACGGCAAACCCAAAACACTGGACGACCTTGCCAAGCATAATTGCCTCGCCTTCAATCTGCAAGGTGGCCAGCAGCGCGGCTGGTATTTCAATCATCGCGGCAAAACGGTTTCAGTGCGCGCCAATGGCAGCCTGGATTGCAACGACGGTGAACTGCTGCATCGCTGGATGACTGAAGGGCTGGGCATCGCATGGCGCTCGATGTGGGAAATCCAGAGCCAGCTGGAAAATGGCACGCTGGAAACGGTGCTGGACGACTATGCGCTGCCCGAATACGACATCATGGCGGTCTACCCCCAACAAAGAAATGTCCCGGCCAAGGTACGCCTGTTCATCTGGCATTTGAAATCGATGTACAGCCAGCCTGGCTACTGGAGCAGGTAAGCGTTCACTTTCTCACCCTTCCGCGGTGGCCAGCGCTACGCTGAAGCCCAATAAAAAAGCCCGCTTGCGCGGGCTTTTTTCAAACTACTTTTCAGCTTAGCCTTTGAGAGTTGCCAAGACTTCGTCCAGCATCTTCTTAGCATCGCCAAACAACATGCGATTGTTTTCTTTGTAGAAGAGCGGATTGTCGACACCAGCATAACCGGAAGCCATAGAACGCTTCATGACGATCGACGTTTCTGCCTTCCAAACCTCAAGCACCGGCATACCGGCGATCGGGCTGTTCGGATCTTCCTGCGCATCCGGGTTCACGATATCGTTGGCGCCTATCACCATGACCACGTCAGTAGACGGGAAGTCTTCGTTGATTTCATCCATTTCCAGCACGATGTCGTAAGGCACCTTGGCTTCAGCCAGCAGCACGTTCATGTGGCCAGGCATACGGCCTGCCACCGGATGGATCGCGAAACGCACCTTGGTGCCCTTGGCACGCAGGAACTTGGTGATTTCGTTGACCGTGTGCTGAGCTTGCGCCACTGCCATGCCGTAACCCGGCACGATGACGACGCTCTTGGCTTCGCGCAGCAGTTCCGCAGTCTCTTGTGCACTGATCGGAGTCGCTTCACCGACAGGCTCTTTATCGCCAGCAGCGCCAACTGCTTTAGGAGCACCGCCACCAAAACCACCAGCGATCACGCTGAAGAAGTTACGGTTCATTGCCTGGCACATGATGTACGACAGAATCGCACCGGAGGAGCCAACCAGCGCACCGGTCACGATCAGCAAGTCATTGCCGAGCATGAAACCGGTAGCCGAAGCAGCCCAGCCGGAGTAGCTGTTCAACATCGACACAACGACCGGCATATCCGCACCGCCGATAGCCATCACCATGTGTACGCCAAACAGCAGGGCAATCACAGTCATGATGATCAGCGGAGTCATGCCGCTGGCGACGTCAGGCGCATTAACGAATTCACGACCAAACCAGATCACCAGCAACAGACCAATCAGGTTGATGACGTGACGGCCAGGCAACAGCAACGGCTTGCCACCAATTTTTCCGTTCAGTTTGCCAAATGCGATCAAGGAACCAGAGAAGGTCACTGCACCGATAAAGATACCGACGTAGATTTCAACTTGATGTATCGCTTTTTCGGCACCTTCCAGATGTACCGACGGATCGATATAGCTGGCGAAACCGACCAGAGCTGCGGCCAGACCAACGAAACTGTGCATCAATGCGACCAGTTCCGGCATTTCGGTCATTTTGACCTTCTTGGCGGCGTACAGACCGATAGAACCACCGACGACAAGCGCGGCGATGATCCAGGCATAGCCTTCCGGCGATACACGTGGTCCAAAAATGGTGGCAAGGACAGCGATGCCCATGCCGATCATGCCGTAGAGATTACCGCGGCGTGAAGTTTCTGGATGCGACAAGCCACCCAGGCTGAGGATAAAAAGTATGGTTGCTCCAATGTAGGAGACAGTGGCCAGATTTGCAGACATAGTGGTCTCCTTAATTCTTGCGGAACATATCAAGCATGCGACGGGTAACAGCAAAGCCGCCGAACATGTTGATTGCGGTCAAAGCGATAGCAGCAGCAGCGAGGCACTTGATCAGCAGCTCGGGACGCGTGATGCCATCAACCAGTGGTGGCGCTACCTGTACCAGCGCGCCGATCACGATGATCGACGAAATGGAGTTGGTAACGCTCATCAGAGGCGTATGCAATGCCGGTGTCACATTCCAGACCACCATGTAACCAATGAAGCAACCCAATACGAACACGGTCAAGTGACCGAGGAACGCAGTTGGCGCACCGTAACCAATCACGCCAAACAACAGTGCAGCGAACGCAAACATGGTCGCTACGCGCGTAGGCGAAGACACTTTGCCGCTAGGACCATGACCATGCGCTGGCGCTGGCGCAACAGCTGGTTTAGCAGCCGGAGCAGCCACTTGTTTCGGCGGCGGAGGCGGCCAGGTGATGTTGCCTTCCTTGATGACTGTCAGCCCACGAATGGCTTCGTCTTCCATATTGACGTTGATGGTGCCGTCAGTCGTCTTTTTACCTTCGGCGTCCTTGCACAGCTCTTCGGTCAGACGCAGCAGGTTGGTTGAGTACAGCGTACTCGCCTGCTTAGGCAGACGGCTCGGCAAGTCGGTGTAACCGACGATGGTCACGCCGTGCTTCACCACGACCTTGCCGGGTTCGGTCAGTTCGCAGTTGCCGCCCTGCTCGGCCGCCATATCGACGATCACGCTGCCGGGTTTCATGGACTGAACCATTTCGGCAGTAATCAGTTTTGGAGCCGGCTTGCCCGGGATCAGCGCGGTGGTGATGATGATGTCGCATTCCTTGGCCTGCTGGGCGTACATCTCACGCTGCGCAGCCTGGAAACCTTCGGACATGACCTTGGCATAGCCACCGCCGCCCGAACCTTCTTCGTCATAATCGACCTTCACGAATTCGCCACCCAGCGATACCACTTGATCGGCCACTTCTGCACGAGTATCGTTGGCACGAACGATGGCGCCTAGGCTGGCAGCCGTACCGATCGCAGCCAAACCGGCCACGCCAGCACCTGCGATAAAGACCTTGGCCGGAGGAACCTTGCCTGCAGCCGTGATCTGGCCGTTGAAGAAACGACCGAAAGCATTGGCAGCCTCGATGACGGCGCGATAGCCGCTGACACCGGCGGTAGAGGTCAAAGCATCCATCTTCTGCGCGCGCGACAGCGTGCGCGGCAGCGAGTCCAGCGCCAAAACGGTGACGCGCTTGGCGGCAAGCTGCTGCATCAATTCAGGATTCTGTGCCGGCCAAATGAAGCCGATCAGGGTGCTACCTTCGCGAATCAGACCGATTTCCTCGGCACTTGGAGCACGCACCTTGAAGACGATATCGGACGCGGACCACAAGTTGGCAGCGCCTTGCACGATCTGTGCACCGGCGGCGCGGTAAGTATCGTCGCTGAAGTTGGCGTCGTCACCGGCGCCGGATTCTACGCTGACGGAAAAGCCGAGTTTGATCAGCTTTTCAACGACTTCTGGCACAGTCGCCACCCGTTTTTCCCCGGGGAATGACTCCCGCGGCACTCCTATAACTAAAGACATAATGCATCTCTCTTAGTTTGTTTAAATTCCTGGATACCACCTTCATAACGCACACGAATAAACCCGGCTCAAGCGGCACTGAATGGCGCGACCGGGATTATCTAGCGATAACGCTGGTGATTATTAATTCTTCATTCCGGCGAAATGATTGTCTTCATCAACAAAAACAATCTTCGGGACATAGGTCGCGATTTCTTCATCGCTCATCGGACCATAGGTGCAAATGATCATCAAGTCGCCGAGGTGCGCACGGCGCGCAGCTGCTCCGTTCAACGAGATTTCGCCGCTGCCCCTTACGCCTTGAATTGCATAAGTGGAAAAGCGCTCGCCATTATTGATGTTGTACAGCTCAATTCTTTCACCGACCTTGATGTCGGCAGCATCCAGCAAATCCGCGTCTATCCCACACGAACCTTCATAGTGCAAGTCAGCCTGAGTCACCTTTGCGCGGTGAATCTTAGCCCTGAGCATAATACGTTGCATGTTTCTTCCATTCCGTGTTCAAACCTTTGCCTCAACGCCTAAACGCGGCGAAGGCAAATCAATTATTTATGTATTTTCCCTGGACCAGCGGCTTCCACCGGTCTAAAGCAGGATAACTATCATCCCTGTATCTGATGTTTTTACAGCTGCAGAAGAATTCGCGCCGATCCATCGGGCGATCGCGCTATCCGGCTTAACCAGGGTAGGCGCGCTTTTCGTCGGCTTCCGTTAGAGCAACGAACCGATAAGCATAAAGCTAAATGCCCACCTTAGCAAAGGCAAAAATGCGCAATCTTGACCTTACTCATTTTTTACAACATTTTCTGCTGGGGAAACATTGCCGGCAACTTTCTGCCGTGCGCGCTAGAATAGCGGCCTATTCCGAGAGCCCATATGCCCTACATCTGGAAACCATCTGTCACTGTTGCAGCAGTCATCGAGCGCGATGGCCAATTCTTGCTGGTCGAAGAAGAAACCAGCGACGGCATACGCTTTAACCAGCCGGCCGGCCATCTGGATCCGCAAGAGTCGCTGGAACAAGCCGTAGTGCGCGAAACCCTGGAAGAAACCGCACATGACTTCACGCCCACCGCGCTGGTGGGCATGTATATGTCGCGCTACCTTTCGGCCCGCACCGGGCATGACGTCACCTATTTGAGCTTCACCTTTTGCGGCGAAGTCGGCGCCAGGCACGATCAGCCGCTGGACGTCGGCATCATACGCGCGGTCTGGATGAGCTACGACGAGTTGGTCGCCTGCCAGGAAAAACACCGCAGCCCTTCCGTATTGCAACGCGTAGACGACTATCTGGCCGGCAAGCGCGCGCCGCTATCGCTGCTGGCCACGCATCCATCGGTCTACGAGGTCTTCGGTGAATAAAGACACAACTAAAAAGCGTGTCGTCATCGGCATGTCTGGCGGCGTCGATTCGTCGGTTTCCGCCTGGCTGCTGAAGGAACAAGGCTATGAAGTGATCGGCCTGTTCATGAAAAACTGGGAAGATGACGACGATTCCGAATACTGCTCGACCCGCCAGGACTGGATAGATGCCGTCAGCGTGGCCGATGTGGTCGGCGTCGACATCGAAGCCGTCAATTTTGCAGCGGAATACAAGGATCGCGTATTTGCCGAATTCCTGCGCGAATACCAGGCTGGCCGCACACCCAATCCCGATGTGCTGTGCAATGCCGAAATCAAGTTCAAGGCTTTCCTCGACCACGCGATGCTGCTAGGCGCCGACATGATCGCGACCGGCCACTATGCGCGTGTGCGTCAGGTCACGTCCGGCGCAAACGCCGGCCAGGTCGAGTTGCTGAAGGCAGTCGATGCCAGCAAGGATCAAAGTTATTTCCTGCACAGACTGAATCAGGTGCAACTGTCGAAAACCCTGTTCCCGCTAGGCGAAATCCGCAAGACTGAAGTGCGCAAAATCGCTGAACAACTGAAGTTGCCGAACGCGGCCAAGAAGGATTCGACCGGCATCTGCTTCATAGGCGAGCGCCCGTTCCGCGATTTCCTGAATCGCTACCTGTCCTACCAGCCCGGCCCGATGAAAACCCCGGAAGGCGTCATCGTCGGCGAACATGTAGGCTTGAGTTTCTACACGCTGGGCCAGCGCAAAGGCATAGGCCTGGGCGGCATGAAGACGCACAAGAATACCGACGGCAATAGCGAGCCCTGGTATGTTGCGCGCAAAGACATCGCGAGCAACACACTCTATATAGTGCAAGGCCATGATCATCCATGGCTGCTGTCGTCGGAATTGAGTGCTGGCCAAATGAGCTGGGTAGCCGGCAGCCCGCCGACTGAAGAACACCTGTCTGCCAAAACCCGCTACCGGCAAGCCGATGTCGCATGCACGCAGCACACGCATGCCGATGGCTTCTCGCTCAGCTTTGACACACCGCAATGGGCCGTCACGCCGGGACAGTCCGCGGTCCTGTATCAAGGCGATGTATGCCTGGGTGGCGGCATCATCACTGCATCTTCCATCGCATCCGCAAGCTGACACGAGCACTGTTATCCCGCCATAAAACTGCATGCGCCGCGCCCGCTTGATGACTGTCAGGCGAAACTTTGCTTGCCGATCAAGTTGCCGATAGGGAAATTTCCTCGCGCCGTTGTACACTGTGCCGCGAACATACGCCCTGCAGTAAGGATTTGGCCTGGAGAAGAAATGCGCGATTTCCCTGTACGTTATCTGGCACTGGTGATTGCCGGCTTTGTTTTTGCACTGTCATTACCACTGGCGCTATTGCTGGATACCGGCTGGTGGCTGGTGATTCTGTCTGGCGCATTGACGGCTGTCGGCATAGCCGATCTCAGCCAGACCAAGCGCGCCTTGCTGCGCAACTATCCTATCCTCGCGCATTTTCGCTACCTGCTCGAATCGGTGCGGCCGGAAATGCGCCAGTATTTTCTCGAAGACGATGATGCACCGAATCCGTTTTCACGCAACCAGCGTTCACTGGTTTATCAACGCGCCAAGCAGGCGGTAGACAAACGGCCATTCGGCACGCAACTGGATGTCTATCAAAACGATTATGAGTGGATCAATCACTCTATCGTGCCGGCCAAAGTAGCGTCGCACGATTTCCGTATCACGATAGGCGCGCAGCGGGCGCAGCCTTATTCAGCCAGCGTATTCAATATTTCCGCGATGAGTTTTGGCGCACTGTCAGCCAATGCGATACGCGCCTTGAACCAGGGCGCGCAAAAAGGCGGCTTCATGCACGACACGGGCGAAGGCAGCATCAGCCGCTATCATCGGCCCGACAATGCACATGAGGCCGGCGGCGATCTGGTGTGGGAAATCGGCTCCGGCTATTTCGGTTGCCGCAATGACGATGGCAGCTTTTCGGCGGAAAAATTTGCCATCAATGCGCAACTGCCGCAGGTCAAGATGATAGAGGTCAAACTGTCGCAAGGCGCAAAGCCGGGTCATGGCGGCATGCTGCCGGGCGCCAAGGTATCGATAGAAATAGCCACGGCGCGCGGCGTACCGGTCGGTATCGATTGCATTTCTCCCTCTTCGCATTCCGCCTTCGATACGCCGATCAGTCTGCTGCAGTTCATCGATCAATTGCGCACCCTGTCGGGTGGAAAACCGACCGGCTTCAAGCTGGCGATCGGCCATCCATGGGAATTCTTCGGCATCGTCAAGGCAATGCTGCAAACCGGCATCACGCCCGATTTCATAGTCGTCGACGGCGGTGAAGGCGGCACTGGTGCGGCACCGGTTGAATTTTCCGATCACGTCGGCGTGCCCTTGCAGGAAGCCCTGCTGCTGGTGCACGACACGCTGGTCGGCGCCAACTTGCGCGACCAGGTCAAGATAGGCGCTTCCGGCAAAATCATCAGCGCCTTCGATATCACACGCACACTGGCGCTCGGCGCAGACTGGTGCAACTCGGCGCGCGGCTTCATGTTCGCGCTCGGCTGCATACAATCGCAAAACTGCCACACCGATCGCTGCCCGACCGGCGTCGCCACGCAGGATACGCTGCGCCAGCGCGCGCTGGTGGTGCCGGACAAGGCTGAGCGCGTGGCGAATTTCCATCAGAGCACCTTGAAGGCGCTGGCAGAATTGATCGCCGCAGCAGGACTGAGCCATCCATCGGAATTGAAACCGCATCATTTGGTGCGTCGCGTATCCGCCAATCAAGTCAAACTCGCCTCGGCCTTGCTGCCCTATCTCGTTCCCGGCCAGTTACTAGGCGACGCAAAAGCGCTCGCAGCATTGCCTGAAGTGTTCAGCACCTACTGGCCTATCGCACAGGCAAGATCGTTTCATCCTATCCACTAAGCCTTCCCCATACGCAACAAAGCAGTGATACGGGCAGCTAAAAATAGCTGCCCGTCAACTTTCATCGCCCTGATCGTCAGCCATCCCGGCTTTTTAGTCATTACCAAACCCAATCCGCACGAAAAAACTTGCAATCCCCATTTAAATAGCTAATAATCTAAACACGAATTGTTCTCATTTAGATGCGAGGCTGATCATGACGATCCTGACACAACGTGACGCGCAAGAAAATGCTTCCCTTTCCGCACGCAATCAGGCGGCAACCGGGCAGCCGGTAACACGCATCAATAGTCGCGATCTGTTTCAACAAATGCGCGAAGTGGAAATCGCCCACGAGGGCCGCATTTACCGCCTGCGTTTGACGCAATTGAACAAATTGATTTTGACCGCATAAGTAACATACGCGAGTAACACGCATGAGTAACAGCAGCAATGCAACCGAGCCAGCCCGCGTAACGGCAAACCGCTACGCCAGCCCGCCTAACCAAGCGACCGACCAGGAGAGTTTGATGGCAAGCGAAAAAATGGATCAGGCATTGCAAGAGCCAAACGCAGCGCCGGCACAACCAGAGTTGCTGGTGTCCGCCGTGCTGCATTTGATGTCGCATTACACCGCGAATACCCAGGAAAGTAACTCGTGTATCAAACTGGCCTCGGTCATAGAGCGGCATTTGAAGGCGCTGGCAGATTTACCCGAGCTGGCACCGGTATTGCGCGCGACCTGCCTGCAGTTATCGGAACAGTGGGCGGCGGTGGTGGAACGGGCCATGCCCAAGCCGGAGAAGTTCAAGTTGTTCACACGCCTGGTTGCCGGACCGCGGATGAATTGAAGATAGCCGCCGAATAAACCGGCAGGCGGTATCGGATACTAAAAAAGTACTACCGTTTTTTTGTTTTTCACCTACAAAGAAAGTGGCAAGGGACATCGATGATCGTTTGTGTTTGCAACAATGTTTCTGAACGGAAAATTCGCCAGGCTGTCGATGACGGCGTCACCTCGATGTCAGAATTGCGCGAAGAGTACGAAGTCGGCACTTGCTGCGGCAAATGCCATTCCTGTGCAAAACAAGTGTTGCGCGAGTGCCTTGCCGATGCACGCCCAACTCGACCTATAATGTTCCACCCTAACGCATTGGCCGCATAAGCAATTTATGAATGCAACATCGATTCCGTCGTCAGCTCCGCTTTTACCGCCGCTCCTGTCACAAATGCTCAAACGATACGGCCCGCTGATCGCGATCATCGCGCTGCATATCGGACTGTTTTATGCGTTGCGCAGCGGTCTGGTGCATCAAGTCGCCAAGGCCTTGCCGACAGAGATATTTGCCAGCTTCATTACAGAAGAACCTGCACCACAACCGAGGCCGCAGGCCGCCGAACCGAAAACCGTGCCGGTGGTGAAAAAACAGATTACACAACCGACGCCGCGCCCGGTCGTGACGGCAGCGCCATCGCCGCAGGCGATTACTGAAACAGCCGCACCGGCACAGGAATCGAAAGAACCACCGGCAGCTGCCGCGCCATCAGCACCTGCCGCCTCAACCGCTGCTGCCACGCCCAAAACAATTTCCGGCGTTTCCTACATCAATGCACCGCGTCCGGTATATCCGCCGCTGGATGCGCGCATGGGCAATGAAGGAACCGTCACGCTGCGCGTGCTGATCAATGAAAAAGGCCGCGCCGAAAAAGTTGAAGTGCAAAAATCATCGGGCTCTTTGCGCATGGACGATGCAGCACGGGATGCCGTGATGCGCGCATTGTTCAAGCCTTATCTGGAGGATGGGAAACCAACTCCAGCCTATGCCATCGTGCCTATCAATTTCACCTTAAGTAAATAAGAAGGAATCATCATGGAAGTCAGTCCGTACGGTTTGGAAAGTTTGTGGTCGCAAGGTGATTTCGTCACCAAGGGTGTAGCTATCCTGCTGGTGTCGATGTCGATCGCATCGTGGTATGTCATCGCCACCAAGGCACTGCAATTGCTGCAATATCGCCGCGCCGCGCGCGCCGCCGGCCATGAATTCTGGGATGCAACCAGCCTGTCCGAAGGCACCGCAACACTGGGCTCCGAAAACCCGTTTGCGGCGATTGCCGAAGCAGGCGCTGCCGCCATGCGTCACCATGAAGCACACAAAGGCCATTTGCACGATCAATTGTCCGTCAGCGACTGGGTCACCCTGTCGCTGCGCCAGGCCATCGATGAAACTTCGGCCAAACTGCAAACCGGCATGGCCGTGCTGGCATCGGTAGGCTCGACCGCACCATTCGTTGGCCTGTTCGGCACCGTATGGGGCATCTATCACGCACTGGTCGCAATCGGCACTTCGGGCCAGGCCAGCATAGACAAGGTTGCCGGACCGGTGGGCGAAGCGTTGATCATGACGGCCCTCGGTCTGGCAGTGGCGATACCGGCCACCTTCGGCTACAACGCGCTGGTGCGCGGGAATAAAAGCCTGATCGCCAAGATGAATAAATTCGGCTTCGACCTGCACGCATTGTTCGTCACCGGCGCGCGCGCCAACGACACCAATACACCTGGCGCCAGCGGCTCCAAACTGGTTGTTGTTGGAGGTGCATGATGTCTATGGGTTCCTTGTCCGATGCGGACGACGACTTCAATCCCGAGATCAACACCACGCCGCTGGTCGACGTGATGCTGGTATTGCTGATCATCTTCATCATGACCATCCCGGTGATGAATCACAGCGTGAAGATCGATTTGCCGCGCGCTGCCAACCAGCCGAATGAAGTCAAGCCGCAAACGATCAATCTGTCCATCGATGCCGAAGGCAAGGTTTACTGGAATAGCGAATTGCTGGATGAGTCGCAATTGCAATCGCGCATAGCCGATGCCGCCAAAACCACGCCGCAGCCCGAATTGCATTTACGCGCAGAGCGCACCACGCAGTATGAAAAAGTGGCGCAAGTGATGGCCGCCGCGCAATCCGGCGGCTTGAGCAAAATGGGCTTTGTTACCGAAGCGTCCGGCAAGAAGTAATGTTCTGCGCCAGCCGCGCATGATGGCGGCCAGCCTTGTAAACGAAACGCGCTCCGGCAACCAGCCGCAGCGCGTTTTTATTTGCCTGATTTTTCAAGTTGCTTATTAGCATAGCTGCGCTATCATGAACGCTCGCTGCTGGCCGGACGCGTCTGCTCTTGAACGACGCCCACCAGACCAGCCATACCCACATCACTGACGAGGCCCCCATGAAAGGTGACAACAAAATCATCAAGCTGCTCAATGCGCAGCTCACCAACGAACTCAGCGCCATCAATCAGTACTTCCTGCATGCACGCATGTACAAGCACTGGGGCTTAGAAAAGATTGCGAAAAAGGAATACGAAGAATCAATCGGCGAAATGAAACACGCCGACAAACTGATAGACCGCATCCTGATGCTGGATGGCTTGCCTAATGTGCAGTTACTGCACAAGTTGATGATAGGCGAGAATACAGAGGAAATGCTGGGTTGTGATTTGAAGCTGGAAGTCGCCGCGCAAAAAACCGTGAAAGAAGGCATAGCCGCATGCGAAGCAAGCGGCGATTATGTCTCGCGCGAATTGTTCCAGCACATACTCGACGATACTGAAGAACACATAGACTGGCTGGAAACGCAACTCGACCTGATAGGTAAAGTCGGTATACAGAATTATCTGCAAACGCAAATGGCGGGCGAATAATTCCAGCAATTTCCCTGGCGCATACTGGCCAGGCGGACGTAAAAAAGGGACGCACACAGCGTCCCTTTTTATTTGCTCCGCAGCTTATTTAGGCTGCGTTTCCTTGAACGATGGCCGCTCGGACAATTTCTCCAGCAGTCTTTCCAGGTTCGGATATTCATCCCGCCATTTGATTTCCGGGAAACGGAAGGATAGCCAGTCGAGCGTGCAACCGACCGCCACATCGGCCAGCGTGTACTGATTGCCGGCACAAAATGCGGTATCTTTCAAACCCACCGACATCGCCTTCAAGCCGGCATCGATTTTCGACTTCTGGCGGGCGATCCAGTCTGGGCTACGCTGCTCGGCAGGACGCAGGGTATGTTCAAGGCGCAGCAGCATCGCCGCATCGGCCACACCATCGGCCAGCGCTTCCCAGGATTTGACTTCGGCGCGTTCGCGGCCATTCGGCGGTATCAGCTTGCCGACCGGCGTCAGCGTATCCAGATATTCAACGATCACGCGCGAATCGAACATCGCGCCGCCGTCTTCCATGATCAGGCATGGCACTTTTCCCAGCGGATTGGATTCCTGAATCATAGTGTCGGGCGCCCACACATTCTCAAGAACAAAATCGTACTCGATCTTTTTTTCCAGCATCACTACACGTACTTTGCGCACATAAGGGCTGGCGAGAGAACCAATCAGTTTCATAGATGCTTTAAGTCGAAATTTGGAACGCGATTATAACATCGGCCCAAACCAGACCCCGGCTTTCGCCGCTTATCCGGCCAGCGGCTTTCATCGCCCCGGCGGGTGGTAAAATGTCGCATTCCACATTTGTGCCGGTTTTGTATTTTCGGCAGCTTTTTCATTCACGTCATTGCGCTTGTCGCCCCTCATCATGCCTCTTACCACGCTCTCCGCTCTCTCGCCACTGGACGGCCGCTACGCCGCCAAAACCGATAAACTGCGCCCTATCCTGTCCGAAGCCGGCTTCATGCATCACCGCGTGAAAGTGGAAATCTCCTGGCTGCAAGCCTTGTCGTCGGCTGGTTTTGCGGAAATCAAACCATTTTCAGCCAGCGCCAATGCCTTGCTGAACAAATTGACGAGCGACTTCACAGAGGCCGATGCACAACGCATCAAGGACATAGAAGCCGTCACCAATCACGACGTTAAAGCCGTCGAGTACTGGCTCAAGGAACAAGTCAAGGACGTGCCGGAACTGGTTGCCGCCACCGAATTCATCCACTTTGCCTGCACCTCGGAAGACATCAACAATACTTCGCACGGCATGATGCTGAAAGCCGCACGCGACAGCGTATTGTTGCCGGCACTGCAAGCACTGGTAGCCAAGCTGACGCAACTTGCACACGATAACGCTGCCGTGCCGATGATGTCGCGCACGCATGGCCAGCCGGCCAGCCCGACTACTTTAGGCAAGGAAATGGCCAACGTCGTCGCGCGCCTGAAGCGCGCACTCGAACGCATCGCCGATGTGCAAATCCTCGGCAAGATGAATGGCGCAGTCGGCAACTTCAATGCGCATCTGTCCGCCTATCCAAATACCGACTGGCAGGCATTTTCAAAAGACGTGATTGAAAACCGTCTGGGCCTGACCTTCAATCCCTACACGATACAGATCGAGCCGCACGATTACATGGCTGAACTGTTCGATGCGATAGCACGCACCAACACCATCCTGCTGGATTTGAACCGCGATATCTGGGGTTACATTTCGCTCGGCTATTTCAAGCAATCGACGAAGGCGGGCGAAATCGGTTCATCGACGATGCCGCACAAGGTCAATCCTATCGACTTCGAGAATTCCGAAGGCAATCTGGGCATGGCCAATGCGGTACTCAAACACATGGCGGAAAAATTGCCAGTCTCGCGCTGGCAGCGTGACTTGACCGATTCCACCGTCCTGCGCAACATCGGCGTCGGCTTCGGCTATGCCTTGCTGGCCTACGACAGCTGCCTGCGCGGCTTGAACAAACTCGAAGTCAATCCGGCCCGCATCGCGCAGGATCTGGATGAAACCTGGGAAGTACTGGCCGAACCGGTACAAACCGTGATGCGCCGCTACGGCATAGAAAATCCGTATGAGCAGTTGAAGGATTTGACGCGCGGCAAAGGGATTTCGAAAGCCGCGCTGCAGGAATTCATCGTCACGCTGGCGATCCCGCAAGAAGCCAAGGACCTGTTGCTGGCGATGACGCCGGCCAACTACATCGGCTACGCGACCAAGCTCGCCAAAGAAATCTAAAAAGAAATCCAGGCAGCACCCGATAGAAGCGCGCTGGCGCCAGCCCAAAACTGGCCGCCAGCAGACTTCTATTTATTTTGGTATATTAGTCCTAGTTTGAACTTATTGCCAAAATGAAATCATGTTAAAAAATGCCAGCCGCTATTCGATCATCGCCATTGTGCTGCACTGGCTGATGGCGATCCTGATCATCGCCACCTTCCTGCTCGGGCTGACGATGGTCGACATCCCCGGCCTGACGCCGACCAAGCTCAAGTATTTTTCCTGGCATAAATGGCTAGGCGTGACCGTGTTCGGCCTCGCCTGCCTGCGCGTGCTGTGGCGCTTAACGCATCCGGCACCACCGTATCCTGGCAGCATGGCCGACTGGCAGAAAAAAGCCGCGAACATCGCGCACGGCTTGCTGTATCTGCTGATCTTTGCCGTCCCGCTGTCCGGCTATTTTTACAGCCTGGCTGCCGGCGTACCTGTCGTGTATCTCGGTATCCTGCCCCTGCCTGTCTTCATCGCGCCCGACCAGGAACTGAAGATCTTGCTCAAGCAAGTCCATTACGCCTGCAATGTCACCCTGCTGGTCGTTTTTGTCCTGCATGTGCTGGGCGCACTCAAGCATCAATTCATAGACCGCGATCGCAGCATGCAACGCATGCTGCCTTGAATTCACTTTTTTGAAAGGATCATCCATGTTTTCACGTTCTACTCCAGGCCAGACCCGTCGCTGGCTGGCTGCCGCTGTTATTTGCCTCGCGCTGCCGGCCATCGCCGCCACTGCATTGAAAACCGATGCCGCAAAAAGCAGTGTCACGATCACCTTCAAGCAATTGAATGTGCCGGTCGATGCAAAATTCAGGAAATTCAATGCGCAGATTAATTACGATGCAACCAAGCCGGAAACGTCCAAGGCGACTGTAGACATCGATATCGCCGGCTTCGATCTGGGCGACCCTGAATACAACAAGGAAGTAATGAAGAAGGAATGGTTCAATGCAGCCCAGTTCCCGAAAGCCAGCTTCGTTTCCAGCCAGATCAAGGCCGGAGCTGCAGGCAAGCTGGATGTCACCGGCAAGCTGACGATCAAGGGCAAGACCAGCGATGTCAGCTTTCCTTTGACGGTGAAGAAAGAAGGCGCAAATCAGATATTTGAAGGCGCCTTGCCCATCAAGCGCCTGAGCTACAACATCGGTGAAGGTGAATGGAAAGACACCAGCATGGTGGCCGATGAAGTCACGATCAAGTTCCGCGTCGTTACGGCGCAATAGCAGTAAAACCGCAACACAACGCAGCACCATTTACGATAAACAACCAAGGAGTTATTAAATGAAATCAAAAATTGCACTGATCTGTTTGCTGGCTGCCAGCGCGACTTCGGCGTTTGCACAAACCTACACTATCGATCCTGGCCACACCTATCCAAGCTTTGAAGCTGATCACATGGGCATCTCTTTCTGGCGCGGCAAGTTTGAGAAAACCAGCGGCACCGTGGTGTTGGATCGCGCAGCAAAAACCGGCTCGCTGGATATCGTCATCGATGCAAATTCGATCGATTTCGGTCATACCAAAATGAATGAACATGCAAAAGGTAAAGACATGTTCAACGTCGAGAAATTTCCGACCTCCATTTACAAAAGCAAATCGATCAAGTTCGATGGCGACAAACCGGTTTCAGTTGATGGCGAATTGACCTTGCTCGGCGTCACAAAACCTGTGACTCTGGCGATCAACAAATTCAAATGCATACAACATCCAATGTTGAAACGCGAAGTGTGTGGCGCTGACGTATCGGCTACATTCAACCGCGCTGATTTCGGTCTGACCTATGGCATGAACTACGGCTTCTCGCCTGAGGTCAAGCTGGCGATCCAGGTCGAAGCAGTCAAGGCAGACTAAGTAAATCCAGCGTCACGAAAGCCGACGTTATACTACGTCGGCTTTTTTATTATGAAGACTGAACATTCTTATGGCTGAACGATATCTACGCAGCATCCGCCTGCTGGCCAAGTGCTATCAGGCATTCGAGCACATGGCAGGCACCAAGTCGCGCAGCGCCGGGCTGACGCCTTCGCAGTTCGACATCATTGCAACGCTCGGCAATACGCCCGGCATGACTTTCAAGGAACTGGGTGAAAAGACGCTGATCACCAAGGGCACGCTGACCGGCGTGGTCGACCGGCTGGAAGCCAAGGGTTTGGTCACCCGCAACACGCAGCTGGAAGACAGGCGCAGCACGGTAGTGCGGCTGACGGCGCTGGGCGAAAGCGAATTCACACGCGTCTTTGCGCCGCACATAGAATTCTGCAAACGCCCGTTCGTCGAATATGGCGACGACGATTTTGCAGCGCTGGAAAAGGAATTGGCAAAACTGCACGCGCATCTGAGCAAGTGCCGGGAAGCATAGCGCAGCGATTGTTCGCATATCCCATGCAGTCAATAAAAAAGCCAGCTTATGCTGGCTTTTTTATTGGATGAAACCGGCTCAGACTACCGCGCCGTCATGCTCATCTTTTTCCTTGATTGGCTTGATCAAGTCTTCACGCTTGACGCCCAGCCACATCGCCAGAGCCGCCGCCACGAATACCGAAGAGTAGATGCCGAAGCAGATACCGATCGTCAGCGCGAGCGCAAAGTAATGCAGCGTCGGGCCGCCGAGGAAGAGCATCGACAACACCATCAACTGGGTCGAACCGTGCGTGATCATCGTGCGTGAAATCGTGCTGGTGATCGCGTGGTTCATCACATCGGCCACCGCCATCTTGCCGTGCTTGCGATCGCGGAAGGTTTCGCGCACGCGGTCGAACACGACCACCGATTCATTGACCGAATAACCGAGCACAGCCAGCACTGCTGCCAGTACCGTCAGCGAGAATTCCCACTGGAAGAAGGCAAAGAAACCCAGGATGATCACGACGTCATGCAAGTTGGCGAGTATGGCCGAGACTGCATATTTCCACTCGAAACGGAAGGCCAGGTAAATCATGATGCCGAGCACCAGCATGCCGAGCGCCATCAAGCCGTCATGCGTGAGCTCTTCGCCGACTTGCGGGCCGACGAATTCGACCCGTTTCAAGACCACCGTATTGTCTTGCGCCTTCAGCGCACCGATCACGCGCTCGCTCAACTGTGCCGAATCGACATTCTTTTGCACCGGCAGGCGTATCAACACATCTTGCGCAGTACCGAAGCTCTGTACCTGCATGTCGGTGTAACCCAGCTCGGCAATTTTTTCGCGCACGCCTTCGATGTTGGCCGGTTTTGGATATGCGACTTCCATCACCGTACCGCCGGTAAATTCAATCGACAGATGCAAACCCTTTTGCACCAGGAAGAACACGGCAGCGACAAAGGTCAGGGCCGAAATCACGTTGAAAATCAACGCGTGGCGCATGAACGGGATATCTTTTTTGATGCGGAAAAACTCCATCACTTTCCTCTCATTGCGACCGCTGCATGTTGTCGCGATAACGCGTCATGCCGGCGGCCTGTCTAAATACAAACTATCGGGTACAGCATGGTGCGCCAGCATAGGCGCACCACAGATACGTTCTCAGTCGGCCGGTTTCCAGACCTGGCCTATCGATACCGTCGTCAATTTTTTCTTGCGTCCGTACCAGAGGTTGACGAAACCGCGCGAGACAAACACTGAAGAAAATATCGAGGTGATGATGCCCAGGCAATGCACCACCGCAAAACCGCGCACCGCACCGGAGCCGAAAATCAGCAGCGCCAGGCCGGCAATCAGCGTCGTCACGTTGGAATCGAGAATCGTGGCCCATGCGCGTTCGAAGCCCATCGCAATCGCCGTGTGCGGCGCATGGCCGGCACGCAGCTCTTCGCGTATGCGTTCATTGATGAGCACGTTGGCATCAATCGCCATACCGAGCGTCAACGCAATGGCGGCGATACCCGGCAAGGTCAGCGTCGCCTGCAGCATCGACAGCAAGGCGATCAGCAGCATCACGTTGACGCCCAGCGCAAACACGCTGAAGAAGCCGAACATCCGGTAATAGACCACCATGAAGACGGCAATCGCCAGGAAACCGTACAGCGTGGCGTGGAAGCCCTTGCTGATGTTTTCCGCGCCGAGTTGCGGCCCGATCGTGCGTTCTTCTATGATTTCCATCGGCGCAGCCAGCGAACCGGCGCGCAACAGCAGGGCCAGATCGCTGGCGGCTTCAGATGAACCCATGCCGGTGATCTGGAAGCGTGCACCCAGTTCGTCGCGTATCGTTGCAACCGTCAGCACTTCACCCTTGTTTTTCTCGAACAGCACGATAGCCATCGCCTTGCCAACGCGCGAGCGGGTCGCTTCGCGCATGCGGCGGCCGCCATCGCCATTCAGATCGATGCTGACCGAAGGCTGCTGGTTCGAATCAAAACTGGCCGAGGCACTGGAAATGTATTCACCAGTGATGATGGGGTCCTTGTACAGCACGACCGGCGCATTCTTGCCGACCTTGAACAGCTCGGAACCAAACGGGATCGCAGCCGATTCCTCAGTGCCGCGAGTCACCGTTTCATCGACCAGGCGTACTTCCAGTGTGGCGGTTTTACCGATGATATCTTTTGCCCGCGAAACGTCCTGCACGCCAGGCAACTGCACCACGATGCGGTCTGCACCCTGACGCTGGATCAGGGGCTCGGCAACGCCCAGCTCATTGACGCGCTTCGACAGGGTGGTGATGTTTTGCTGGACCGCGTCTTCCACGGTTTGCTTCAATGCAGTCGGCTGCAGGCTGCCGACCAGCTTCAACTCTTCACCATTGCCGGCATCGGTCAGCGCCAGTTCTCGCAATTCGTCACCCAGCACGGTGCGCGCCTTGGCACGGGTCTCCGCATCGCGAAACAGGATTTCCACATTGTCGCCATTACGCGCAATACCGGCATGGCGCACGTTCTTGTCGCGCAGGATGCTGCGTGCACTGGCTTGCAAACCCAGCACGCGCTTGTTCATCACTGCCTTGGTATCGACCTGCATCAGGAAATGCACGCCGCCGCGCAAATCGAGGCCGAGGTACATGGGCGCTGCGTGCAGACTTTGCAGCCAGGCTGGCGTGTTTGGTAACAGGTTGAATGCGACCAGGTAAGTCGGATCGGCAGGATCGAGGTTCAAGCCTTTTTCCAGTACACCCTTGGCCTTGAACTGGACATCGGTATTCGGGAAACGGACGCGCACGGTGCCTTGCGAGCCCAGCGTTTCATACGCCATGCCATCGGACTGGATGCCCTCTTTTTGCAGCACTTGCTCAACCTGCGTCAGCAGGGAGCTGCTCACCTTGACAGTGGCCTTGGCGCTACTGATTTGCACCGCTGGTGACTCACCAAAGAAATTCGGTATGGTGTACAGCACGCCCAGCAACAAGGCGACGGTGATCGTAATGTACTTCCAGAGGGGATAGCGATTCATATTGATTCAGGGTTCGGGTGGAACGTCAGACAAAAATCGACCCCACATCCGGCCAGCGGAGGTGGGGCGTTTAACCCATTACAGCGACTTGATCGTACCTTTAGGCAGCAAAGTCGTGACTGCACTTTTTTGCACGATCAGTTCGGTGCCGTCCTGTACTTCGATCGACACATAGACGTCGGATACCTTGGTGATTTTGCCAAGTACGCCGCCGGCTGTCACGACTTCATCGCCGCGTGTGACCGCTTCTATCATGGCCTTGTGCTCTTTCTGGCGTTTCATCTGTGGACGTATCATCAGGAAATACAGCACGATGAACATCAGGACGATAGGCGCGAACTGGGTCAGGCTGCCCATGATGCCGCCGCCGGTTGTGGCAGCTGCTTGTGCATATGCGTTGGAAATAAACACGGGAATACTCCAGGTTGTTATAAGAAATGGTCGGTCATTTTAGCACTGGAAAATTTGTTTCCGGTGCACCATGATTTTTCATGAAAAAACGGCTAGGCGCCGCGTCCGCGATCGGCGTGGAATTGCCGCACAAAGAGCTGAAAACGCCCTTCGCTGATCGCTTCCCGCATCTCGCGCATCAGGTCCAGATAGTAGTGCAAATTGTGGATCGTATTGAGCCTGGCGCCCAGAATCTCGCCGGTACGGTGCAAATGATGCAAATAAGCCCGCGAAAAATTGCGGCAGGCGTAACAGCCACAGGTTTCATCCAGCGGCTGCTTGTCATCCTTGTAACGTGCATTCTTGATCTTGATATCGCCAAAACGCGTAAATAGCCAGCCATTGCGCGCATTGCGCGTCGGCATCACGCAGTCGAACATATCGATGCCATTCGCCACGCCTTGCACCAAATCTTCCGGGGTACCGACGCCCATCAAATAATGCGGCTTGTTGGCAGGCAGGCGCGGACCGACGTGCTGCAGCACGCGCAGCATGTCTTCCTTGGGTTCACCTACCGACAGACCGCCGATCGCCACGCCGTGGAAATTGATTTCTTCCAGCCCGGCCAGCGATTCATCGCGCAAATGCTCGAACATGCCGCCCTGCACGATGCCGAACAGCGCATTCGGATTTTCTTCGCGGTTGAATTCATCGAGCGAGCGTTTAGCCCAACGCAGCGACATGCGCATGGACTTCGCGGCTTCGTCGGCGGTGGCCGGACGGCCATCGATTTCATATGGCGTGCATTCATCGAACTGCATCACGATGTCGGAATTCAGCACGCGCTGGATTTGCATCGACACTTCCGGCGACAGGAACAGCTTGTCGCCATTGATCGGCGATGAAAAATGTACGCCTTCTTCGGTGATCTTGCGCATCTCGCCCAGCGAAAATACCTGGAAGCCGCCGGAATCAGTCAGGATAGGTTTGTCCCAGCCCATGAAGTCATGCAAACCGCCGAACTTGGCGATGACCTCATTACCCGGGCGCAGCCACAGGTGGAAGGTATTGCCGAGGATGATTTGCGCATCGATTTCCTTCAGTTCCAGCGGCGACATCGCCTTGACCGAACCGTAAGTGCCGACCGGCATGAAGATGGGCGTTTCGATGACGCCGTGATTGACCGTCAGCTGGCCGCGACGTGCATGGCCATCAGTTTTGAGTAATTTGAAATTCAGCATGGTGGCATTCTGGTTAAAAACATCGCATCGCCGTAACTGAAGAAACGGTAGCGTTGTGTAATGGCGTGTTGGTAGGCGGCGCGTATCGCGTCGTAGCCGGCAAATGCCGACACCAGCATCAAGAGCGTGGATTTCGGCAAATGGAAATTAGTGATCAGGCGCGTCACAGTCTTGAAGGTATACCCCGGAGTGATAAAGAGCCGCGTATCGGCGCTGCCGGCTTCCAGCACGCCGCTTTGCGACGCCGATTCCAGCGCCCGCATGCTGGTGGTGCCGACGGCGACGATGTTGCCGCCGGCCGCCTGGGTAGCTTGCACAGCATCTACCGCCTGCTGCGAAATCGTGTACCACTCGCTATGCATCGCATGCTCGGCCAGATTTTCAGTACGCACCGGCTGGAAGGTGCCGGCGCCTACGTGCAGCGTCACATAGGCAAACTGCACGCCCCTGGCCTTCAGGGTATCCAGCAGCGCCTGATCGAAATGCAAGCCGGCGGTCGGCGCGGCGACTGCGCCTGGCGTTTTCGCGTACACGGTTTGATAGCGCGTTTCATCAAAGGCATCGGCTGCATGTTCTATATACGGCGGCAGCGGCAGGCGACCGTGCGCCTCTATCAATTCGAATACATCATCCGGAAATTCCAGCTCGTAGAATTCGCCAGCGCGTTCACCGACTATCACATCGAAGGCATCGGCCAGGCGTATCTTCATGCCGGCCACAGGCGACTTCGAGGCGCGGATTTGCGCATGCACATGGCGGGCATCGATCACGCGCTCGACCAGAACTTCGACCTTGCCGCCGGTTTCCTTGACGCCAAAGAAGCGCGCCTTCAGTACGCGCGTGTCATTGAACACCAGCAAATCGCCGGGGTTCAACAAATCGACGATGTCGGCAAAGGCGCGATCTATCATTTGGTCGCCTGCCACATGCAGCAGGCGCGATGCGCTGCGCTGCGCCAGCGGCAGTTGTGCAATCAAATCTTGCGGTAGTACGAAATCGAAATCGGAAAGGGTATACATGCGGCCAGTGGTCTGAAGATATTTTTGTCGCTCGATAGCATGCAAATTTATAGTTGTTTGCATGCAAACGCGCGGTAGAACTGCTATGGTTGCAAAGCTTGCCGGATAAGCCACACTAGATGCGATGCGCGCTGCAAACCATGTTGCCATCGCAAACACTACATTATTTGTGCATCCGGACGATGCAAAACCCGCTATTTTACGCCCTGCCGCCCCATTTTCGGCCCGATATGCCCGCACCAAAGAAAAAGCCTGCTGCCGCCACCAAATCCACTGCGAAATCCGCTGCAGGCGCGACCACATCTGCGACGACTACGCGCGCGGCAAAAATCGATGACAAGCTGATCAAACTTGGGCTGCGCTCCGACATCGACAAGGTGCTGCATCTGCCGCTGCGCTATGAAGATGAAACCGAAATCAAGAACATCAGCGAAGCCGGCTTCATCTTTGGTCGTCCGGTACAGGTCGAAGGCGTGGTGACTTCATGCGAAGTCGCCTTCCGTCCGCGCCGCCAGCTGGTCGTCACGATTGCCGACGAATCCGGCCAGCTGGTGATGCGCTTCCTGAATTTTTACGGCAGCCAGGTCAAGCAGATGGCTGAAGGCAATCGCGTGCGTGCGCGCGGCGAAGTGCGACATGGATTTTTCGGCGCCGAGATGGTGCATCCAGCGTACAAAATGGTGATTGAGGGGGCACCGCTGCCATCCGCGCTGACGCCCGTGTACCCAGCCGGCGAAGGCCTGTCGCAGACGCTGTTGCGCAAGACGATAGCCGATGCGATGGGCCGCATGGCATGGCGCGATACCTTGTCCGAACAATTGCGTACCTCACTGGAGTTGATGCCGTTCGAGCCGGCAGTAAGGATGCTGCACAATCCGCCGCCCGATATCGACGAAAGCGCGTTGGCCGATCGCTCGCATGCAGCCTGGGTAAGGATGAAGTTCGATGAATTGCTGGCGCAGCAATTGTCGATGAAACGCGCCCAAATCGCACGACGCGAAAAAGGTGCGGCGGTCTTGCCGAAAGTCGGCGCCTTGTCCCAGGCTTTCATCCAGCAATTGCCGTTTTCACTGACCAATGCGCAGCAGCGCGTACTGACGGAAATCCGCGCCGACCTGAAACAGTCATTTCCGATGCAGCGCCTGTTGCAAGGCGATGTAGGCAGCGGCAAGACGGTGGTGGCCGCCATCGCTGCCGCGCAGGCAATCGACAGCGGCTTCCAGGCCGTGTTGATGGCCCCTACCGAAATCCTGGCCGATCAGCATTTCCGCAAGATCGCCGGCTGGATGGAGCCGCTGGGCGTCAACGTGGCATGGCTGACCGGCAGCCTGAAGAAGAAGGAAAAACTGGCAGCCAAGGCGCGTATAGAATCCGGCGCAGCGCAACTGGTCATAGGCACGCATGCACTGATCCAGGAAGACGTGCAGTTTTCCAGACTGGGCCTGGTCATCGTCGACGAGCAGCATCGCTTCGGCGTCAGCCAGCGTCTGGTCTTGCGCAACAAGGGCATGGACAGCAACGCGCCATCCAGCAAGCAAACCATCCCGCACCAATTGATGATGTCGGCCACGCCTATCCCGCGTACGCTGGCGATGACGTATTACGCCGACCTTGAAGTCTCGGTCATCGATGAATTGCCGCCGGGCCGCACACCTATCGTCACGCGCGTGATCGACCAGAACCGCCGCGATGAAGTGATAGAACGCGTGCATGCCGCCGCGCTCGAAGGACGGCAAGTGTACTGGGTCTGTCCCTTGATAGAGGAATCGGAAGCCCTGCAACTGCAAACCGCGACCGACACCCATCTGACGCTGGCGGCTGCGCTGCCGGACTTGCACGTCGGCCTGGTGCACGGCCGCATGAAACCGGCCGAGAAACAGGAAGTGATGGATGCCTTTACGCGTGGCGATATCCATGTGCTGGTGGCGACCACCGTGATCGAAGTCGGCGTTGATGTGCCGAATGCCTCGCTGATGGTGATCGAGCATGCGGAACGCTTCGGCCTGTCGCAACTGCATCAATTGCGCGGCCGTGTCGGCCGTGGCGTGACTGCCAGCGTGTGCCTGCTGCTCTATCAGGGCCCGCTGGGACAAGTCGCCAAACAGCGGCTGCGCATCATGCGTGAATCGACTGACGGTTTTGAAATTGCGCGCAAGGACCTGGAGATACGCGGGCCCGGCGAATTCCTCGGCGCACGCCAGTCCGGCCAGGCGATGCTGCGCTTTGCCGACCTGGAAACCGATCAGTGGCTGGTCGATCGCGCGCGCGATGTGGCGCAAGCCTTGTTGCGCGACGATCCGGCTACGGTCGAGGCACATCTGGCGCGCTGGCTGGGCGCACGTGAAGATTTTCTGAAGGTATAGAATGAGAACTTCGCAGTTCTCCACCAGCCCACTGCATCAACCAAGACACACTCATGACGCTTACCGAACTCAAATACATAGTCGCCGTCGCGCGCGAAAAGCATTTTGGTCACGCGGCCGAAGCCTGCTTCGTCGCGCAACCGACCTTGTCCGTCGCCATCAAGAAACTCGAAGATGAACTCGGCGTCATATTGTTCGAGCGCGGCGGCAACGAAGTGTCGATGACGCCGCTGGGCGTGCAAATCGTGGCGCAGGCTGAACGCGTGCTGGAGCAGACTGCCGCCATCAAGGAAATCGCCAAGCAAAACAAGGATCCGCTGGTCGGCCCGTTCCGCCTCGGCATCATCTACACGATCGCGCCTTACCTGCTGCCATCGCTGGTAAAGGCAATGATCGATCAAGTGCCGCAAATGCCGCTGGTGTTGCAGGAAAATTTTACCGTCAAGCTGCTAGAACTGCTGCGCCAGGGCGAACTGGACGCAGCCATCGTCGCGCTGCCCTTCCCCGATCAGGGCTTGCTGGTGCAACCGGTCTACGATGAGCCGTTCGTGGTCGCCGTACCCAAACATCATGCATGGGCAGAGCGCAGCAGCGTCACGACCGATGACTTGAAATCGGAAACCATGCTCTTGCTCGGCAACGGCCATTGCTTCCGCGATCAGGTGCTCGAAGTCTGCCCTGAAATGTCGCGCTTCTCCACCACCGGCGACGGCATCGCCCGCACCTTCGAAGGTTCATCGCTGGAAACGATACGCCACATGGTCGCCTCCGGCATCGGCATCACAGTCTTGCCGCAAGCATCGGTACCGGACATCCACACCACCGACGGCATGTTGCGTTACATCCCGTTTGCCCAGCCGGCACCCTCGCGACGCGTCGTCATTGCATGGCGCAAGAGCTTCACGCGTGGCGCAGCCATAGAGGCCGTGCGGCAGGCGCTGCTGTCCTGCGATTTGTCGGGCGTGACGATGCTGCCTGACGAGCCCTTGTTTGAAGCCTGATATTGAAACTTTAATTCAAACCTGACATTCAGCTTGAAATTCAAGCCTGAACCCTGAAATTTCCTTGCACCTTACGCCGAATCAACGCTGCCAGATGAACCGCCTCCAACTGTATTTCCGACTGGTCCGCCTCGACAAACCGATAGGCATACTCTTGCTGCTGTGGCCTACGCTGTGGGCATTGTGGCTGGCGTCCGACGGCAAGCCGGACTGGATGCTGGTGGCGATTTTTACGCTGGGTACCGTATTGATGCGCTCGGCCGGTTGCGCAATCAATGATTACGCCGATCGCGATTTCGACAGGCATGTGCAACGCACCGTGGACCGGCCCATCACCAGCGGAAAAATCCGCCCACGCGAGGCCTTGCTGGTCGCGCTGACGCTGACGCTGATTGCGTTTGCCCTGATCTGGCCGCTCAATACGCTGACCAAACAATTGTCTGTCGCTGCCGTCATCATCGCGGCCAGCTATCCTTACTTCAAACGCTTCTTTGCGATCCCGCAAGCCTATCTGGGCATCGCCTTCGGCTTCGGCATCCCGATGGGATTTGCCGCCGTGCAAAATACGGTCCCAGCTGCGGCATGGTGGCTGCTGCTCGCGAATGTATTCTGGGCGGTGGCCTACGATACCGCGTATGCAATGGTCGATCGTGAAGATGATTTGAAGATAGGCATGCGCACTTCAGCGATCACCTTTGGCCGCTACGATGTGGCCGCCATCATGCTCTGCTATGCGGTGAGCCTGAGCCTGATTTTCATCGTCGGCTGGCAATACGGTTTGCGTACCTGGTTTGCGATCGGGATGCTGATTGCTGCCGGCTGCGCGATCTATCACTACACGCTGATCCGCACGCGCGAACGCGCAGGCTGCTTTGCCGCATTCCGCCACAACAACTGGCTGGGCGCCGCCATCTTCGGCGGCGTTGTACTCGACTATCTGATGCGCTGACTGCGCGCCGGCAGATGCACCGGCAAATTCATTTCCCGCTTGCTGTTTTATTCATCCGGAAACTGCGATGTCGTGGTCGGGTGGCCGGACAGCATCCCCTGGTAGTGCGTCAGCGGCTCACCAATTGTGAGCTTGTCGGCCGCAATCTCGAAGAAACGTATGTCTTTGCTATGCGCGCTGGAACGAATTTTCACGACCGAAATCACGCGTTTGAACTGGCCGTCAATTTCGACATAGCGTTGCATGACGATCGCATCCGCGAGGAAGGCATTGCCATACGAACTGAATCGCAGAACGGTATATTGATCTTCCAGTTCGGCCGTCATCAATACGGTCACGCCCATGCCGGTCAATACCGCAACCATCCGGTACAACGCTTCACGGAAATCTTCACGGAATACCGATGCCAGTGCGAGCTCGAAGCCGGACAGGGAATCAATCACCACACGCTTAGCCTTCATGCGGGTAATCATCGCGATCAGATCGTGCAGGATTTCATCGATAGACAAATCCAGCGTGCGCGTATTGATTACGCCGACATGGCCGCCTTGCACCAGCTTGGTCAGCTTGTGGCTGAGGAGTTGGTTAGGGCTCTTTTCAAATGCCGCGATGACGCCAGGCTCGCCCGCGCGCACGCCTTCTGCAAGGAATTGCGTCGCCAGCACGGTTTTTCCCGAGCCTGAAGGCCCCACCAGCAGCAATGAATATCCAGCCGGCAAACCACCGCCCATCATCTCATCGAGTGCAGGCACGCCCATGGACAGACGGGTATCTCCGGTAATCTGTACCGCTCCTGCTGCGCTGGCCGTGATCAGCGCCCGCGGGAATACCTCGACGCCGTCATCGTTGATACGGAACGTGTGTACGCCCGGACTCTGCGCCTGACCGCGCATCTTGACGACCTGTATCTTGCGCACCATCGCGTCACGATGCACGAGTTGCGACATCCAGATGATGCCGTCGGCGACAGTAAAGACCGGGCTGGATTCCGCCTCGGGCGTCAGATATTCACCGATCAGGAATGTCGTCGCCTGCCAGCTCGTCATCTGCATGCCCAGCTGCTGCACGAAATGCTCCAGACCGGATACGCCAGGTGTCTTGGTCTTGGCCGATTGCACGACCGAGCGGAAGGAGTCGACAAAGACCAGGCTGGGCGAAAATGCCGCCACTTCCTGCGCGATGCGCTCCAGCACGCGCTCAAAATCGCCATCGAGCAAATCTGCCGCCAGGTTGACGAACTTGATCGAGTGATTGATCTTGCTGATATCGAAGAACGGAAATTGCTGCTGATAGCGCAGCATCTTCAATGGCGATTCACCCAGCACAGTGAAGAACAGCGCGCGGCAATCCGGATTGGCCAGCGAAAACATGATCTGGTGCGCCAGCGTTGTCTTGCCACTGCCCGGCGTACCCGCCAGCAGATTGAAAGAAAATTCCGGCAGGCCGCCGCCCAGCAGATCGTCCAGACCAGGCACGCCTGTCGCCAAACGGCGTATGGTTACTTTGTTACTCATTATGGAAGTTCCTTCACAACTGTATCCAAAGCGTCATCACCCCAGGCCAAACGTAAAATGCTGGACATCAAAAGCTCGCCGATTAACAAGGCCAGTATGTCGATGAAAGTAATCAGCAAAGCAGTACTGGCTTCGCCGGCTACGGTAGGGTCTTGTTCTGCAAGACAAATTTTCAGATCTGCAAATCCGGTATCTTTTTGCAGTGAGGATGGATGGCTTTCCATCCATGGAAAAGTCGCACTGGTGAGGTGCAGACTTCTTTTGTAGAGAGATTGGAAACCGCCCTCGCCTATGATGGAAATAAGCCCGCAAGCGAGCTTCTCCCACAGGTCGACAGAAACGTCAGCGATTGCCTCGGGCCGTCGCATGACGGCATTTCTTATCATTTGATCCCGTTGTGGGCCGATTGTTGTCATAGATTGAAAGTGAGCGCGTTACAACGACAATAATGAAGGGGCGTTAATCCATCAGGCTCGACCCGACACAAACACAGGTTTGCATTGGAGACGAGCAAACAGAACCCTAATGCAGAGGTTTCGGTGAAATGAGGCTCACCAGATTGGCGATGGCTACCGGCTTTACCAGGTAATGATCGAAACCCACGCGTTCAGCGTTGATACGATTTTCCTTCTGGCTATAACCACTGATGGCTATGCACAGGGGCACAGGTTTGGCGGTATCCAGACGCAACTGTTTTAATACTTCATAGCCATCGATACCAGGCAAGCCGATATCGCAAACGATGATGTCATAAATATTGTCGCGCGCCATGGCCAGCCCGCAGGTGCCGTCAAAGGCAGAGCTTACCGTATGGCCTTCCATCGTCAGCAAATCACTCATGATCTCGTTGGCGCTGACATTGTCTTCGATCAACAATATGCGGCGTCCATAAACCGAGGCGGTGCTTGATGGTGCGTCGCTATCGTCGAGCAAGAGCCCGTTGGAAAGCGGCAACTCGACAATGAATTCGCTGCCACATCCAACGCCGGCACTAAAGACGCTGACCGTACCGCCATGCATTTCCACTACCGTGCGCACCAGCGAAAGCCCTATGCCCAGCCCGCCTTGCGAACGATCCAGTGAGTGCGTCCCTTGCCGAAACAGATCGAAAATGAAAGGCTGGATATCCAGTGCTATGCCGACCCCGTTATCCTTGATCGATATCTTGACGGTATCTGCAAGTATTTGTGCAGAGATATCAATATGTTCTTCTTCCGGCGTAAATTTGGTCGCATTGATGAGCAGGTTGGCAAAAGCCTGCGCCAGCCTGACCAGATCGCCACCAAGGACGACAGGTTCTTCTGGAAGATTGATGCTTAACTGCTGGTTGCGCTTGTCTATGAATGGCTGGCTGGTTTCAACCGCACTTTCTATGATTTCCGACAGCAGCAGCGAACGCTTTTGCAGCGTAATGTTGCCGGTGCTGACGCGCGAGGCATCCAGCAAGTCATCGACCAGATGCGACATGTGACCGACCTGGCGACTGATGATGCCATACAGCTTGGGCAGCAGTGGATGAGCCGTTGTAATTTTCCCCAGCAAATCTGCCGCCATTGCAATCGGTGCGAGCGGATTGCGCAATTCATGCGCCAGCATCGACAAAAATTCTTCCTGTCGGTGATTGGCGAACTCGGCCTTCGCCTGCTTTTCTTGCGCACCAAACGCCGCCAATACCAGATTCTCGTTAGCTTCGCGCAACTGCACGACCAGCGCCTCAAGTACGCGCTTGCTTTGCGTTGCTTCATGAAGTTCATCGACCTGCGTCAAAAGATCGGCAGTCTTGTTGCGAAGTTGCTCTGCTTCGCTATCTATCCGCAGTAAAAGATCAGCGATCGTCTGGCGGAATTGATTGGCTTCCTTGGAATGGGGAAACGATATGTCATCATCGCTTTTCGCAGATGACGAAGGTACAGCTTCAGCTTGCTTTGCGTCTGTCATATAGGAATTAACCGTACCCTGTAATATCGCTTGATTCTGTCGGATGCAGACCAAAGCTTCATTTTCGCCCCAACATACTCTTGTTTGTCTTTAATTGTTACTTTTTAATTTAATTTTGTTTTTCCACCAGCCAGCATCCGCTACGCGTTTCAAGCTGTTTCATCCACAATGACACCGATAATCAAGCGAAAACGGAGACTCAGATGACATCCCGCATCCACTTTAGTAACCTACAGGAATATGTGCTGGTAACAGGCGCCAGCGGCTTTATAGGCACACTGCTGGTAAAGGCACTGGTGGAAGATGGTCAACACGTCATCGTGTTGACCCGGCATCCGGAAAAAACTGCGCACCAGTTTGATGACAGCGTTACCTGCATCGCCAGCCTGGATGAGTTGCCGGCAACGCAACGCGTGGATGTCATCATCAACCTGGCCGGCGCACGCATACTGGGATGGCGCTGGAGCGCTGCGCGCAAACGCGTATTGCGACTGAGCCGCACAGGCACGACACAAAAGCTGGTGAGCTGGGTCGCGCAGGCCGCCCACAAACCCCGGCTCTTGCTGTCGGCATCGGCCATCGGTTATTACGGGATACAGGCGCGGGCAGATACTGCCTTGCTGACTGAAGCAGACGCGCCGCAAGCGATATTCATGTCCGAACTTTGCCAGGAATGGGAGGCGGCTGCGCATGCAGCCAGCCGGCATGGCGTGCAGGTGAAATGCATGCGCTTCGGACTGGTGCTCGGCACGGAAGGCGCATTGCCGATGATGATGTTGCCAATCAGACTGGGGTTGGGCGGCCCGCTGGGTGATGGCCGGCAAGCGCTATCGTGGATACATGTAGACGATTTGCTGCGCGCCATCGCGCATCTGTGGACCATGCCAACTGAACCGCAGGCTAACGATACTCGAAGCGATGCGCAGGGCTCCATCGAGGCATACAATTTCACCGCGCCAGAGATCGTCACGCAGGCAGTCTTCAGCAAGACCGCGGCTCAGCTGCTGCATCGCCCATGTTTTTTCCCGACTCCTGCCATCCTGATGCGGCTGCTATTGGGCGAGCAGGCGGATCTGCTGCTGGAGGGGCAACGCGTGACGCCGGCCCGACTGCAAGCGAACGGTTTTGAATTTACCTATCCTGATGTGCGCAGCGCCTTGCAAAATATTTTTCATGCAAAGGAAAATCACCGCGCTTGATACTCCATCAATTTAATCGGCAAGGACCATGCAGCATCTGAAATTACACATTTAAAATATGTCTTGCAGGCATAATCAGCATACACTTGGAGCCATGATTTTCTTGCTGCTTTTTCCGCTGAAAAAACAAATGTTGTCGACCCTCCCGGATTTTTGCAAGGCACAGAGCACGGGAAATAATTGCCCTGCGTTCCCGCACATGCGTACATGCGCGCACAACCATTGAGCTTCTGCTGCAACCGCCATGAATGTTAATTTTTCTCCAAGCGTGCTGACACATATTGCACAAGGCGCAGCTCTGGCCGAGACGCTAACTTGCATAGCCCATGAGATCGAAGAAAAAAATCCGGAATTGGCAATCGCCATACTCTTGCTGGAAGATGGCCAGCACCTGCGCGTAGGCGCCGCCCCCAGTCTGCATCCAGACTACTGTCGCGCAATCGATGGCATGGCTGCCGACGACATGGGGCAGATGGACGCCGGTAATATCGAAGACAGTCGCTTGCTTTCCGGCCTGCGCGACACCGCCCTGCGATATGGCTTGCATGTATCCGCAATCACGCCGCTACACTCCGGCACCAACAGCGTGCCGGGATTTTTCATTGTCCATACCAGGACAGCGGAGCAGGACAGCAGTCTGTATCGACAGACGATGACCGATGCGGCAGTGCTGGCATCGATAGCCGTGCAAGGTCACGACGCCGAAGCCAGGATCAGGAAAGCTGAGAACGCCCTGCTTCAGAATGAAACCATCATGGCGCAGGCCATAGAAGGCAGCGGCACCGGAATCTGGGACAGGAATATCGCTACCGGCGAAATCCACTATTCATCCGGCTGGAAAGCCATGCTTGGCTACGTAGATACCGAAATCACCAATCAGATAGAACACAGCTATTCGCGGGTTCATCCCGATGATCTTGCACATGTGCAGGCGACGATGCAGGCGCACTTCGATCAAAAGACAGCAAGCTATGCAGTCGAACACAGGATACGCTGCAAGGATGGCAGCTATAAATACATCTCAAGCCGCGGCAGGGTAGTCAGCCGCGACGCGGCCGGCAAGCCGCTACGCATGATAGGCACGACGACCGACATCACGGCGATGCGGGCCTTGTCCGACAAGCTGCAGCAGAGCGTGGACTTGATCACCTCGCTGACGAATGAAGTTCCCGGCCTCGTTTACCAGTATCGTTCCCGGCCTAATGGCAGTGCCTGTTTTTCTTATGCCAGCGAAGGCATCCGCGATATTTACGAACTCGCACCAGAGCAGGTCGCCGATGACGTTACCCTGGTACACCGGATCATCCATCCGGATGACTACGCAGATTACTGCGCTTCACTGGATGCGTCTGCGGCCAGCCTGACACCATGGCATCTCGAGTACCGCGTCATATTGCCCAAACAAGGTTTGCGCTGGCGCCAGGGCGATGCGAAACCGCAGCGCCTGCCGGATGGCAGTACGCTGTGGCATGGCTTCATCACCGATGTGACCGAGCGCAAACAGATAGAAATTGAATTGCAGGGATTTGCCACCATCGACTTCCTGACGCAGTTACCCAATCGACGCTATTTCATGACACGCATGGAAGAAGAGCTGGCGCGCATCCAGCGCATCGGCGGTGCACGTGCAGCCGTCCTGATGTGCGATCTTGATCACTTCAAGCTCATCAATGACAGTCACGGCCATGCGATAGGCGACCTTGTGCTGAAACACTTTGCAGTGATACTGCGCAATGCGTTGCGCAAGAACGATACTGTGGGCCGGGTCGGTGGTGAAGAGTTTGCCGTGGTGCTATCCGATGCCGGCCTCGACGAAGCCAGTGTCTTTGCACAACGTGTGCGCAAACAAATCGCGGAAACGCCATTCGTTTTCGGCACAAGCACAATTGCTGTCACCGTGAGCATAGGCATTGCCATCATGAATGCGGCAGATGACAATACCGATGCATCGCTGTCACGCAGCGACATGGCGCTGTACCGTGCCAAGGAAAGCGGTCGCAACCGGATAGAAATCGATGTGAATTAACAGATGTGAATTAGCAGCGGCGCCAGCCAGGCCCCCTGAAAGGCGATAACAAAAAACCCTCCCTCCATCTCGTCCCGGTCAGACCATGCAAGCTATGTACCGGATACATCTGGTAACAGGCCTTACCAAATCGCTCTGGCCTTGAACCTCGATTCCGCATGTAATGGATGCATCAAGGAATGGCAACACGCAGCGCAATTCCCCCCCCAGGAGTACACATGAATAAAAAAATCATCATTGCAACGATCATGGCTATCAGCCTGACGGCAGGTAGCTCGGCTTACGCACAAGGCCATGGCCATGGAAATGACAGGGATCGCAATTCGCATGGCCAGCATGACAGATCCGATCGCGATGACGACCATGGCAAGCGATACAATCAACGCGACAACCATGCGCGCGGCCATGACAATGGGCGACATAACGGGCGCGGCGCCGGCCCGCAACATAATTTCTACAAGGGCGAGCGCATTTCCAGCGAATATCGCCACCGCCAATATGTCGTCAATGACTGGCGCGGTCATCGCCTGAGCGCACCACCGCGCGGTTATCATTGGGTACAGACAGGACCGGATTACGTCCTGATCGCCATCACAACCGGCATCATCGCGCAGATCATCTTCAGTAATTAACTGTCGTCATGACTTGC
>NZ_JAUSME010000024.1 GCF_030645555.1 Herminiimonas sp. | reverse complement strand
TTCCTCAAGCGCTTTGCCCCCAACGCGCAAGTGTGGATCAGCGATCCAAGCTGGGAAAACCACCGCGCGCTGTTTGAATCGGCCGGCTTTGTTGTCAATAACTACCCGTACTACGACGCAGCCACCCGCGGCGTCAATTTCGCCGGCATGCTCGATGCATTGAAATCGATTCCAGCCGGCTCTATCGTGCTGTTGCACGCATGCTGCCACAACCCGACCGGCGCCGACCTGAGCGATGCGCAATGGCTGCAAGTCATTGATGTCGTCACCAAGCGCGGCCTGATCCCCTTCCTCGACATGGCTTACCAAGGCTTTGGCGACGGCATCGAATCAGACGGCAAAGTCGTGCGCCAGTTCGCTGATGCCGGCGGCCCTGTTTTCGTATCGAACTCGTTCTCCAAATCGTTCTCGCTGTACGGCGAACGCGTTGGCGCACTGAGCATCGTTGCCGTCAGCGCAGACGAAGCAGCACGCGTGCTGTCGCAACTCAAACGCGTCATCCGCACCAACTACTCAAACCCACCTATCCACGGCGGCCAGGTCGTTGCAACTGCTCTGGCAACACCGGAACTGCGTGCATTGTGGGAAGAAGAACTGGCTGGCATGCGCGTGCGCATCCGCGAAATGCGCAAGGCGCTGGTACAGAAGCTGAAAGAACAAGCACCTGCCCACGACTTCGATTTCGTCATCGCACAGCGCGGCATGTTCTCGTATTCAGGCTTGACCAAGGCGCAAGTAGATCGCCTGCGCGACGAGTTCTCGATTTACGCTGTCGACACCGGCCGTATCTGCGTCGCCGCCCTGAACTCGCGCAACATCGACTACGTCGTTGCAGCGATCGCCAAGGTTCTTTAAAGGTTCAGCAAGTGCAGTAAATCAAGGCTGCGAAAAATTTCGATGAATTCAAAGAAATTTCTCGCACAGGCTTTGACAAGCGGGGAAGATTCATCTTATAATCTCGCTTCTGTTCCCTGATAGCTCAGCTGGTAGAGCGACGGACTGTTAATCCGCAGGTCCCTGGTTCGAGTCCAGGTCGGGGAGCCACAGAATATGAAGGGCCTAGTT
>NZ_JAUSME010000345.1 GCF_030645555.1 Herminiimonas sp. | reverse complement strand
GCTGCCTGCCGGCCAGTTCATCGTGCAAAACCTGCCGGCGGCCACGGAAATCGGCTCCGCGGCATTTACCCAAATGGCCTTGCAGAGTTCCTTCGGCGGCTTCGGTCCGGTATTCGTTGGCGTGGCGCTGTTTTTCTTCGCCTTCACGACCATTATTGCTTACTACTATATTGCGGAAACCAATATCGTCTACCTGAACCGCTTCTTCAAGCGCGGCGTGCCATTGGTCATCGTTAAATTGGTGATCATGGCGATGGTGACTTACGGCACGATCAACAGCGCGGGCTATATCTGGAATCTCGGCGATATTGGTGTTGGCATCATGGCGTGGATTAACATCATCGGCATCCTGATTATTTTCTTCGTCGCGAAACCGACCATGCTTTGCCTGCGCGATTACGAAGCCCAGCTGAAGGCGGGCGGCCCCATCACCTTCGACCCGATCAAGCTTGGCATCAAGAATGCCGTTTTCTGGGAGCAGCGTGCTGCGGCAAAAAAAACAGAAGCGAGCAAGACCAGCGCAAGCGTCTGATTGTCAGGCAGGACGCGTGAAAAAAAGCCCGCGAACCTTGGTTCGCGGGTTTTTTTTGCTATCAACCAGCGTCGCCGCGCTTGGGGTCGACGATGGCTGCCAGTAAATCCATCGGCATCGGAAACACGACGGTCGTGGTCTTGTCGCCGGCGATATTGCTGAGCGTTTGCATGTAGCGCAACTGCATCGCCCCCGCCTGGCGCGCCAGTACGTTGGCCGCCTGCATCAGCTTTTCCGACGCCTGCAGTTCGCCTTCCGCGTGGATGACCTTGGCGCGCCGTTCGCGTTCGGCCTCGGCCTGGCGCGCGATGGCCCGGATCATCGACTCGTCCAGGTCCACATGCTTGATCTCGACGTTGGCCACCTTGATGCCCCAGGTGTCGGTCTGGGCGTCGAGCACTTGCTGGATATCGATATTGAGGCGCTCGCGCTCGGCCAGCATGTCGTCGAGCTCGTGCTTGCCGAGCACCGCGCGCAAGGTGGTCTGGGCCAGCTGGCTGGTCGCTTCCATGAAGTTGACTACCTGGATAATGGCGCGCTCCG
>NZ_JAUSME010000344.1 GCF_030645555.1 Herminiimonas sp. | reverse complement strand
GGTCCGTTTTCACTGACCGGGCAACCGAATGCGATGGGCGGGCGCGAAGTCGGCGGCCTGGCCAACATGCTGTCTGCGCATCGCGATATGGCGAACCCGCAGCACAGGGCCGAGGTCGCCAGCTTGTGGGGCGTCACCGATGTGCCAGCCACGCCGGGCAAGAGTGCGGTGGAAATGTTTGAGGCAGTACGTACAGGCGACATCAAGATCATCTGGATCGTCTGTACCAATCCGGCGCAATCGATGCCGGAGCAGGCGATGATACGGGAAGCCTTGCGCAATGCCGAACTGGTGATCGTGCAGGAAGCCTACCGGACGACTGCCAGTTGCGATTACGCCGATGTCTTGCTGCCGGCTTCGACATGGAGCGAGAAGGAAGGCACCGTTACCAATTCCGAGCGTCGCATCACGCGCTTCAAATCCATCCTGCCCAAGCCGGGAGCAACCCTGCACGACTGGGAAATCGCGGTGCGTTTCGCGCGCAAGCTGGAGCGCGCAACAGGCAGAGACAAGACGATTTTTCCATACGAAAGCACCGAAGAAATCTGGAATGAACATCGCGAATCGACGCGCGGCCGCGATCTCGACATCACCGGTTTGAGTTTCCAGCTGCTGGAAGAGCAGGGACCACAACAGTGGCCGTTTCCTGAAGGCGCCAGCAGCGGCAAGAAACGCTTGTATGAAGACGGCATTTTCCCGACGGCCAGCGGCCGTGCAAAGTTCGTCAACACGATTTACCAGGGAGTGGCCGAGCCGGTCGATGCGCGCTTTCCGTTTCACCTGACGACCGGACGCTTGCGCGACCAATGGCATGGCATGAGTCGCACCGGCACCGTGGCCCAGTTGTTTTCCCATGCGTCGGAGCCGTCGATAGTCATGGCCAAGACCGATATGGAGCGGCGCCTGTTGAATGCCGGCGATCTGGTGCATGTCACCAGCAAGCGCGGCTCGCAGATTTTCCCGGTTGCGCCGGGCGATGACATGCGCGCCGGCCAGGCCTTCATCGGCATGCACTGGGGCGAGGAATATGTATCCGGCCGCGGGCGCGATGGCGGCGCCACTTATGGCGTGAATGCATTGACTTCGCCAGCCTTCGATCCCAGCTCGAAGCAGCCTGAATTGAAGCATGCGGCCGTCAAGATACTGAAGGCGGAATTCCCGTGGCGCTTCATCGTCTTCGGCTGGGTAGATGAAACGCAACTGCTTGCATTGCAAGCTAGCTTGCGTCCGATGATGCGCAAGTTTGCGTATGCATCATGCACGCTGTTTGGCCGTGACAAGGTTGGCGTGCGGTTTCGTGCGGCCGACGACTATGCTGCACCTCCCGAGCTGACCGCGCAGATAGAGAAAAAATTCGGCATCGCCGGTGCGCAGGTATTGCGCTACGACGACACCAAGCGCGGCAATACTCGCCGCATCCTGATCGGCGACGGCAAGCTGCAGGCGGTTGCGCTGGCTGGCGACATTTCTGCCGAGCGCTGGTTGAAGGAATATCTGGAAAGTGAACAGCCGGTTGCCGCCCTCGGCCGTTTGCTGCTGATGCCTACGACCCAGGCGCCGCAAAACTTCAAGTCGCGCGGCCGTATCGTCTGCAACTGTTTCAATGTGTCTGAAACGGAAATCAACGATGCATTGATGACGATGCCCGGCAAGCCGGATGCGAGATTGAGCGCCTTGCAGCAAAAACTGAAATGCGGCAGCAACTGCGGATCCTGTGTGCCCGAATTGAAAAAAATCATTTCCAGCCTGCAGGTGCCGGCAAAAGCGGCCTGATTTTTTCTGCACAGTCTGTTCTGCACTTTCGCTGTATCGACCTTCGGTGTACCCTCTGCAGATGCAAAAATCTATCGATACAGAACCATTCCCCACCGCCCGTTTCATCAAGGAAATCGGGCGTGGCGTCAAAGGCGCACGCAGCTTGTCGCGCGAGGATGCCTGTCAATTGTATGCGGCCATGCTCGACGGCCGTGTATCCGATCTGGAGATGGGCGGCATCATGCTCGCCATGCGCATCAAGGGCGAGTCGGTAGCAGAAATCGCCGGCTTCCTCGATGCGACGGAAGCCTCATTCGAGCAATTGCACGCGCCGCAAGGGGTGCAGCATGATTACGCGCCTATCGTGATCCCGAGCTATAACGGTTCACGCCAGATGCCGAATCTGACACCGCTGCTGGCCCTGTTGCTGGCGCGCGAAGGAGCACCGGTATTGATACACGGCGTGAGCAGCGATCCCGGTCGCGTGACGACGGCGGAAATTCTGCATGAACTGGGCTATCCGGTTTCGCACAATGCGCAACAGGCGGCCGAGCAGTTTGCGCGCCATGCGCCGGTATTCATGCCGATAGCGGCACTGGCGCCGCGCATGTCGGCCCTGCTGGCGTTGCGTCGCATACTCGGCGTGCGCAATTCGACGCATACGCTGGTCAAGATCATGCAACCGTTTGCCACGCCAGCCTTGCGGCTGACTTCATACACGCATCCCGAATATCTGGCGATGCTGACCGCTTACTTCACGACGGCAGCGCCGCCTGAACGCGGCGAAGTATTCCTGATGCGCGGTACCGAAGGTGAAACGGTAGCCAATGCCAAACGTGCACAGCAAATCAGCTGGATCCATGATGGTGAGTGCACGATTTTGGTGCAAAAGCAGGAGCCAGTCGACGAGATGCCGCCGCTGCCGGCCGAACGTGACGCCGTCACGACGGCGAGATGGATAGAAGCCGCACTCAGCGGCGAGGTGCCTATCCCGATTTCGATTGCGGAGCAGGTGGAACAGTGTTTGCTTGTAGCTAAACATCTACAAAGCAAACAAGGTGCACCAGATGGAGCGGCAATTCGGTAAGGTTATTCTCGTAGGTGCAGGTCCCGGCGATCCGGACCTGCTGACCATCAAGGC
>NZ_JAUSME010000343.1 GCF_030645555.1 Herminiimonas sp. | reverse complement strand
ATGCGCAGCTGGACAATGGCCAGTCGAAGGAAGAGTGGAAGGGCCAGGCTGAAGTCAACAAGATACTCGGCAACACGCAGACTATCCCAGTCGACGGCTTGTGCGTGCGCATAGGCGCGATGCGCTGCCACAGCCTGGCATTGACGATCAAGCTCACACACGATGTGCCGCTGGCGGAAATCGAATCCATCATCCGTTCCGGCAATCAATGGGTGAAATGGGTGCCGAATGAACGCGCAGTGACGGTCAAGGAGTTGATCCCGGCAGCAATTACCGGCGGTCTGGAAATCGGTGTAGGTCGCGTGCGCAAGCTGAACCAGGGACCGGAATACATTTCTGCCTTCGTCATTGGCGATCAATTGCTGTGGGGTGCGGCAGAACCATTGCGCCGCATGCTGCGCATCGTGCTCGAGCATTGATGTTGTAATTGTTGTAATTTTACGTCGTTGTCACGACGCAACATAAACCCGCCAAATTCGCTCAAATACAGAGCGATAGGCGGGTTTTAAATTAGTTGCCAAGATGGTTGCGCTTGCGCACGTAAGTCCATGATGCTATGGTGAAAGTTCTTAGAAAAACGATAAATAAGCGTTGCTTGTGGTCTTCAACGTACGCTAACGGAATACTCTCCATGCCACTAAAAATGCGGTCAACCTCTCGCTCTACATTTTCCTCGTTCAAATTAAAAACACTGAGCGCAGCGATGCTTTCCGCGCTCGTGTTATCGAATGCGTATGCGGCGGGCCTGGGCAAGCTGACTGTATTGTCGTCGCTGGGCCAGCCGCTGCGGGCAGAGATAGAATTAACCTCGGTGTCGCCTGAAGAAGCGGGATCGCTGATACCTAAGTTGGCATCTGCCGATGCATTCCGCCAAGCCAATATCGATCTCAATCCAGCCCTGTTTACGCTGAGGTTTGCAGTTGAACAACGTGGCAACCGGCCCGTCGTCCGCATCACCTCTACCCAGCCTATCAATGAGCCTTTCGTCGATATGTTGCTCGAACTGGGCGGCAATAAAGGCAAGCTGGTACGTGAATACACCTTCCTGCTGGATCCGCCTGAAATGCGTTCCGCGCGGCCAGCACAGGTAGCGCCGATTGCGATCAGCCGTCCGATCCCTCCGGTCATGAAGCAAGAGAGTGCGCCGGAGCCAGTATTTACACCGCAGCCCGTGCCGCAGCCTGCGGCAGAGCCGGCACCATCACCAGCGGTGCGTGAAACACCTGCACCTGCTGCAGCCAGGCCGGAGCGCACTACGTCTGCACCGAAGGCCGAAGCTCCATCCTCTGATGAACATCTGGTCAAGAAAGGCGATACGCTGGCGAAAATCGCGAATCAGTATCGTGCAGACGGTGTTTCTCTCGACCAGATGCTGGTGGCGCTGTATCGCGCCAATCCGGAAGCCTTTATCGGCAAGAACATGAATCGCCTGCGCGCCGGGCAAATCCTGTCAGTGCCGGATGCAGATGCGGCAAAATCAGTTGTCCAGTCCGAAGCCAGGGGTGTGGTGGTTGCACAAGCAGCCGACTTCAATAGCTATCGCAATAAACTCGCTGAACAAGTATCCACCGCAGCGGCGAAACAATCGGACGATGTCAAACAAACTGCTGGCGGCAAAATCACCACGCGGATACAGGAAGAATCCACTGCAACGGATCTGTCCAAGGACAAGCTCAAGTTATCCAAATCGGGAGCGGCATCAGCTGCAGGCTCCGATAAGGCAGTGAAGGCGGGTGCCAGCGCCGAAGAATTGATCGCCAAGGACAAGGCGATTGCAGATGCAGATGCGCGCGTCAAGGAACTCGAGAAAAACGTAAGCGAGTTGCAAAAAATCCTTGAAATCAAAAACAAGGATTTGGCTGAACAGCAAAAACAGGCAACAGCTGCAAGTGCGGCAACCCCGGCTGCGGTAGTTCCACCGGCAGCACCGGCTGTGCCAGCCCCTGCTGCCCCGGAAGCGGCAGCACCGCTGACGATGCCGCCAGTGGTTGAAGCACCTGTCGAGCCGGCTCCTGCTGCGGTAACAGAACCGGTTGCTGCTCCTGCCCCGGCTCCTGTTCCTGTCGTTAAAAAGCCAGTCGTGCCAGCGCCGCTTCCGCCAGCGCCTGGTTTCTTTGAAGACTTGATGAATAACGCCATGTTCCTGCCGGGTGCAGCTGCCTTGCTGGCCTTGCTCGCCGGACTCGGTATTTACAGCTCGCGTCGCCGCAAACAGCCAAAACCGTTTGATGACAGCATCATCACGGATTCCAGCCTGAAATCGAACTCTTTATTCGGTTCGACTGGCGGCCAAAGCGTGGATACCAATAACAGCGTATTCAATTCCAATTTCGTTCCGTCTGCCAGCCAGCTCGACACCAATGAAGTAGACCCCATCGCTGAAGCCGATGTTTATATTGCCTATGGTCGCGATGCACAGGCTGAAGAGATACTGAAAGAAGCGTTGCGCAACCAGCCTGATCGCCATGCAGTGCGTGTCAAGTTGCTGGAAATTTACGCCAATCGCAATGATGTGCGCTCCTTTGAAATGCTGGCCAGCGAGCTTTACAGTATGACCAAGGGCGAAGGCGATGAGTGGAGGCAGGCAGGCAACCTCGGCTTGATCCTCGATCCGGGCAATCCCTTGTACGCTTCCGGTACTTCATCGGGAAAAGCAGCACCTGAAGCCGCTGCATTGGCGGCTTCCGTACCGCAGTTCGATGAACAAAAACCAGACGCATTGCTGACAAGCACAGCATCCAATACCTCGTTCGATGCCGCGTCTTACTTCAGTAGTGCGAGCTCGCCTGCAGAAGATGCGCTGACTCAAAAACCGTCAGCAAGTGCGGCG
>NZ_JAUSME010000335.1 GCF_030645555.1 Herminiimonas sp. | reverse complement strand
AGCACGCGCTCGCTGCTGCAGCGCGCCGGCGCCAACATCAATGGGATGAATGTGGCGCTCAAAAGCGCACTCGACCGCCTGCCCAAGGTGTCCGGCAATGGTGGCGAGGTGCAGATCAGCCGTGACCTGAATTCGCTGTTGAACCTGGCCGACAAGGCTTCGCAGCAACACGGCGATCAATTCATCGCGACTGAAATGTTGTTGCTGGCGCTGACCGACGACAAATCGGAGGCCGGCAAGATCGCGCGCGAGAATGGCTTGACGCGCAAGGCGCTGGAAGCGGCGATCAAGGCCGTGCGTGGCGGCGCAAAAGTGGATTCTGCCGAAGGCGAAGGCCAGCGCGAAGCACTGAAAAAATACACGCTGGACCTGACCGAACGCGCGCGCCTGGGCAAGCTCGATCCCGTGATAGGCCGTGACGATGAAATCCGCCGCGCCATCCAGATATTGCAGCGCCGCTCCAAAAATAATCCAGTCTTGATAGGCGAACCTGGCGTGGGTAAGACCGCCATCGTCGAAGGCCTGGCGCAGCGCATCGTCAATGGCGAAGTGCCGGAAAGCCTGAAGGGCAAACGCGTGCTGTCGCTGGACATGGCCTCGCTGCTGGCGGGGGCAAAATATCGGGGTGAATTTGAAGAGCGCCTGAAGGCCGTCCTGACTGAACTGGCGCAGGATGAAGGCCAGACCATCGTCTTCATCGATGAGATGCACACGCTGGTGGGCGCCGGCAAGGCAGAAGGCGCGATGGATGCCGGCAATATGCTCAAACCTGCACTCGCACGCGGCGAGTTGCACGGCGTAGGCGCCACCACGTTGGACGATTACCGCACGTACATAGAGAAGGATGCTGCGCTGGAACGTCGCTTCCAGAAAATCATCGTCGCCGAGCCTAGTGTGGAGGCGACGATTGCGATCCTGCGCGGCTTGCAGGAAAAATACGAAGTCCATCACGGCGTCGACATTACCGATCCGGCTATCGTTGCGGCGGCTGAGTTGTCGCACCGTTACATCACCGATAGATTCCTGCCCGACAAGGCTATCGACTTGATCGATGAAGCCGCGTCCAAGATCAAGATCGAGCTTGATTCAAAACCGGAAGTGATGGATAGACTGGATAGGCGCGTTATCCAGTTGAAGATAGAACGCGAAGCCGTCAAGAAGGAAAAAGACGAAGCCTCGCAAAAACGCCTGGGCTTGATAGAGGAAGAAATCGAGCGCCTAGGCCGCGAATACGCCGACCTCGAAGAAATCTGGAAAGCGGAAAAATCCGCCGCGCAAGGTAGCCAGCACATCAGGGAAGAGATAGAAAAAGTGCGCGTGCAGATGGAAGAAGCCACGCGCCAGAGCGACTGGCAGCGCGTGTCTGAACTCAAGTACAGCAAGCTTAATGAACTCGAAGCGCAACTGAAAAATGCCGTCACCGGTGAAGCGACCGCAGGCAAGCCGCAACTGGTGCGCACGCAAGTCGGCGCCGAAGAAATTGCCGAAGTCGTCTCGCGCGCAACCGGCATTCCAGTCTCGCGCATGATGACCGGCGAACGCGAAAAACTGTTGCAGATGGAAGATGCATTGCACAAGCGCGTGGTCGGCCAGCATGAAGCCATCGTCGCGGTGTCGGACGCGATCCGTCGCTCGCGCGCCGGCCTGGGCGACCCCGATCGTCCATACGGCTCCTTCATGTTCCTGGGTCCAACCGGCGTCGGCAAAACCGAGCTGTGCAAGGCGCTGGCATCGTTCATGTTCGACACTGAAGACTCGCTGATCCGCATCGACATGAGTGAATTCATGGAGAAGCATTCAGTCGCGCGCCTGATCGGTGCGCCACCGGGCTATGTGGGTTACGAAGAGGGCGGTTACCTGACCGAAGCCGTGCGGCGCAAACCGTATTGCGTGATCCTGCTCGACGAGATCGAGAAGGCACATCCAGATGTGTTCAACGTCTTGTTGCAGGTGCTCGACGATGGCCGCATGACCGATGGTCAGGGGCGCACGGTGGATTTCAAGAACACGGTGATTGTGATGACATCCAATCTCGGCTCGCACAAGATCCAGTCCATGGAAGGTAGCGAACCGGCATTGATCAAGATGGCGGTGATGGCCGAAGTGCAGGCACATTTCCGTCCCGAGTTCATCAACCGTATCGATGAAATCGTGGTCTTCCATGCGCTGGATGAGAAAAACATCGGCTCGATTGCGAAGATCCAGCTGGCGACGCTGGAACAGCGCCTGGCCCGCATGGACATGGCGATGGACATGACCGACGAAGCGCTGCAGAAAATCGCCGAAGCCGGTTTCGATCCTGTCTATGGCGCACGGCCGTTGAAGCGTGCGATACAGCAGCAGATCGAAAATCCCTTGTCGAAAGCGATCCTGGAAGGGAAGTTCGGGCCCAAGGATGTGATCAAGGTTAGCGTCGTACATGGTGAGCTGAGCTTTACCAAGACTGACTAACAGGGTTCATCTGCCCAATGAAAAAGCCGTGTCAGCAATGCTGGCACGGCTTCTTTGCAATTTTCATGCTGCAGTTTCAGCTTCCGGGGTAAGCAGGCAAGCGGCTTTTTATCGGCTGCAAAGCGGCTCTGGCGGCGCGCACCGATTCGACATCCGTTTTGCGCGGGCGCGGCTTGATAGGCAAAGCCCAGGACGTGCCACGCATGATGGGCGGCGCAGGGCTGATGTTGGCGCCCTGCATGGGCTTGACTGTCAGCGCACTGGAACAAAGGCCGTCGGTGTAGGTAAGCGAGCCATCCTCGGCGCTGCATTTGGTGATTTCCGCATGGGCGTATAGGGGTAGCAGCAATAGCAGTCCGGTCGCAGCCATGTGGGCAATATTGATGGGGGACATAATTGCACTCTCATGATGGTGTGGACGCGATCATGCCTTGTGCAGCGCAAGCCCTCAGTGCGTTACCCCACCTTCCGCGCCGAATACAACATGCGCATCCATAAAAAATATTTGTATCAAGCTGCATCCAAACCGGCATCTGGCGGGTAGTACAGGTATCGGCACGCAGAACCTTCACTTTGGAACTGCATGTTGATCACTTTTAACTACTCAAGGAAAACATCATGCACACCTCTCGTTCCGCTATTGCGATCGCTTGTTCCGCCCTGGTTTTGTCGGCATGTTCCAGCATGCCTATGTATACGCAGGAAGCCTTGCCTCCAGCCGTGCAGGTGCCGGCCGGCAATATGGTTGCGATGCAAACCGTCGGCGCTGGCGACATCACGTATGAATGCCGCGCCAAGAAGGATATGGCCGGGCAATTTGAATGGGTGTTTGTCGGCCCGGATGCCGTGCTTGCCGACCGCAGCGGCAAGGCAGTCGGTAAATACTTCGGTCCACCTGCAACGTGGCAAAGCAATGATGGTTCAAAAGTGACGGCGACTCAGCTTGCGGTGGCACCGGCCGGCGCCGGCAACATTCCATACCAGCTGGTGAAAGCCAATCCAGCCGTCGGCAATGGCGCGATGACAGGCGTGACTTACATCCAGCGCGTGGCGACCAAAGGCGGTGTCGCACCGGCTTCAGCTTGCGCAGCAGCGAATGCAGGCAGCAAGGA
>NZ_JAUSME010000120.1 GCF_030645555.1 Herminiimonas sp. | reverse complement strand
GCTTTCGTTCATGTCTTTCAGGGCCTGGAGCAACTGCCCGGTTTCATTCGTCGATTGCACATCTATCTGTTGCGTCAGGTCGCCGGCCGCCACGCTCCTGGCAATTTTCACGGCTTCATGCAGCGGACGTGCGATCAGGCGGATCAGCCAGAATGCCATGAAGCCTGCCAGCAGCACGCCGAAGATGATGGCGGCGATCGAGATATTGCGCACCATGACAAAACGCGCCTGCGATTCCTCGAAGGCTTTTTTCGCTTCGCGCAATTGCAGGTCTATCAGTGCGCTGGCGCCAGCGCGTACTGGCCCGATCAACTCTTCCATCGGTCCGTTGACGATCTCGGTCACGCGCAATACATTGCCGCCGCGCGAGGCCGCCACTGCCGGAGTCAATGCCTTGTCGAGAAAAATCTTGCGGTCGGCGGCAAATTTATCGGCGAGGATTTTTTCTTCCGGCGTCAAGTTGCTCGCCATAAAACCATCGAAGGCCTTGGTGATTTCTTGCGCGCGCTTGTCTATCGCATCCATTTTCGGGATTACCAGGCCCGGGTCGCCGTAAATCGAGGCGGCGAGGTCGAGCTGGTTGATCGTCAATAGCGTGATGACGGTATTCAACTGCCCGACCGGCACGGTACGGTCTTCGTAGACGGACTTCAAGGCCTTGTTGGCAGTATCCAGCGAGGTCAATCCGAGGATGCCGGTGGAAACCAGCAGTATCGAGAGGATGCCCATCACAGACAAAAGCAGGGATTTGATCGTTATATTTTTTAGCATTTTGGTCTCAAGGCAAACAGCTGGTGTCCTGCAACCGGAAATTTTTCTGATTCCGCTGCAGGAGCCTGGCTGGTGGTGGATGACGGAACAGCGGCCTTAGGCGATACCTTGATCGCTCAGTCCCATTTCGGCACTGGACATCAATTTATCGATATCAACAAGTATCAGCATGCGCTCATCGACAGTGCCCAGGCCAAGCAGGTAATCGGTGGCCAGTGCACCGCTCATTTCCGGCGCCGGCTTGATTTGTTCAGGCGTCAATGTGATGACGTCCGACACGCTATCGACCACCATGCCGACTACCTTGCCTGCGACATTGAGTATCACGACCACGGTGAACTGGTCGTAAGTTGGCGTGCCGAGCTTGAACTTGATGCGCATGTCGACGATAGGCACGATGATGCCGCGCAGGTTGACGACGCCCATGATGAATTCCGGCGCATTGGCGATGCGCGTGACGGTTTCGTAACCGCGCAGTTCCTGCACTTTTTGTATCGAGATGCCGTACTCTTCCTTGCCCAGGGTAAAGGACAAAAATTCGAGTGGGCCGGTTGGTAAAGCGTTGATGGCAGATGTTGCGCTGCTTGCATTGGCGCTCATGTGCACTCCTTTCACAGTCTCTATTGCGCGTTCTATGAACGTCTCTTTTGTTGAATGGATAGACACAGGCGGGCTTCCAGCGCAGCCTTGTCTACACTGACCATAAACCAATTAGTTTCTTGGAGTCAATGCAGGCCGCTGTTTATCCGCATTTTAAAAACGGATGCGTTGCGCGGACGGTAAAGCCTTGCTGGCAGAGTGGAAAGATTGCCTGCACAGCATACTGTTTGTACACAGTTACAATAATTGCAAAAAACACAAAATTGCAGCTGCAGCCAGTAACGGATACCTGATCGAGCGCTGCGGCTGCAGGCAAGACGATTTTCGCCCGCCCGGCATGTGTAACAAAACGGCTGGAGTAAAATAGCGCGCTGCCGACCGACACAACCCTGGCGGCAGTACAGTTCTTTACAGGGTTCAGCTGGAAACTAGCATGTTGCGATTGACCGACGTTCAACTCCCCCTCGACCACCCGGAAGAAGATCTTGCCACTTTCATCGTGGCGCGGCTGGGGATACCTGCGGACGACCTGATCCGTTACACGATCTTCCGGCGCGGCTATGACGCGCGCAAGAAAAGTGCGATCACGCTGGTCTACACGCTGGATGTTGAAGTCAGGAATGAAGCGCAGGTGCAAAAGCGCCTGGCCGGCAACCGCCATGTAACGACTGCGCCTGACACCAGTTATCACTTCGTCGCACAGGCGCCGGCGAACCTGAAGATGCGCCCGGTCGTGATCGGCACCGGCCCTTGCGGCCTGTTCGCCGGCCTGATCCTGGCGCAGATGGGATTCAAGCCGATCATCCTGGAGCGCGGCAAATCGGTGCGTGAGCGTACCAAGGACACCTTCGGCCTGTGGCGCAAGCGCGAGCTGCATCCGGAATCGAATGTGCAATTCGGCGAAGGCGGCGCCGGCACCTTTTCCGACGGCAAGCTGTGGAGCCAGGTCAAGGATCCCAAGCATTACGGCCGCAAGGTCTTGATGGAATTCGTCAAGGCCGATGCGCCGGAAGAAATCATGTACGTCAGCAAGCCGCACATAGGCACCTTCCGCCTGGTGAAGATGGTCGAATTGATGCGCGCCACGATAGAAGCACTGGGTGGCGAATTCCGCTTCGAGAGCAAGGTCGACGATATCGAAATCGAAGACGGCCATGTACGCGGCTTGAAGCTGGCCGATGGCACGCATATAGAAACCGATTACGTGGTGCTGGCGATCGGCCACAGTGCGCGCGACACTTTCCAGATGCTGGATGCACGCGGCGTCTATATCGAGCCGAAACCGTTTTCCATCGGTTTTCGCATCGAGCATCCGCAATCGCTGATAGACCGTTGCCGTTTCGGCTCCAACGCCGGCAATCCCTTGCTGGGCGCAGCTGATTACAAACTCGTGCATCACGCCAGCAATGGCCGTTCTGTTTATAGCTTCTGCATGTGCCCGGGCGGCACCGTGGTCGCGGCCACTTCGGAACCCGGTCGCGTGGTCACCAACGGCATGAGCCAGTATTCGCGCAATGAGCGCAATGCAAA
>NZ_JAUSME010000331.1 GCF_030645555.1 Herminiimonas sp. | reverse complement strand
TGCCGCATGGGCGACCCGGAAACGCAACCCATCATGGCGCGCCTGAAGACCGATCTGGTGACCGTGATGGAGCATGCAGTCAATGGCACGCTGGACACGATAGAGCTGGAATGGGACAGGCGCACGGCGCTGGGCGTGGTTCTGGCTGCGGCCGGCTATCCGGATGCACCGCGCAAGGGCGACCTCATCACCGGCATCCCGGCAGAAACTGTCGACACCGTGACCTTTCATGCCGGCACCACATTGAGTGACAAGCAATTGAGCACTAGCGGCGGTCGCGTGCTGTGCGTGGTCGGCCTGGGCGACAGCGTCAAGGTCGCACAAAAGCATGCCTATGACGTCATCGAGCATATACATTTCGACGGCGCGCAATTCCGTCACGATATAGGCTGGCGCGCACTGAAACGCATTTGATCGCAATGTTGATTTGATCCTGTCATTGCCGCTCAAAGGGAATGACAGGAACGGCCTTAGCGCTGGCACGGCGCATACACAGGGTACAATCCGCCCTACATCCTTTTTACCCTTTATATAGTGACTTCTTCCCCAACCTCGCCCGCTGCCGTTAAAGATTATTTGCTTGGCCTGCAGGAGCGCATCGTGGCTGCACTGGAAGAAGTCGACGGCCAGGCATTCGGTACTGATGCATGGCAGCGCCCGGAAGGCGGCGGCGGCATTTCGCGCATCATAGAAAACGGCCATGTCTTCGAACGCGGCGGCGTCGGCTTTTCGCATGTGATGGGCAAGAATCTGCCGCCATCGGCAGCGGCCAACCGGCCCGAACTCGCCGGCCGCAACTGGGAAGCGATGGGCGTGTCGCTGGTGCTGCATCCACGCAATCCATACGCGCCTACTGTGCACATGAATGTGCGCTTTTTTACCGCGACGGCAGAAGGTGAAGAGCCGATCTGGTGGTTTGGCGGCGGCATGGATTTGACGCCGTATTACGGCTTTGAAGAAGATGCGCGACATTTCCATCAAACCTGCCGCGATGCGCTGCAGGCTTTTGGCGATGAACTGCATCCGCGCTACAAGAAATGGTGCGACGATTATTTTTACCTGAAGCACCGGCAGGAGCCGCGCGGCGTAGGCGGGATCTTCTTTGACGACTTGAATGAAGGTGGTTTCGAGCGCTGCTTTGCGCTGCAGCAAAGCGTAGGCGACCATTTCATCGCATCGTATGTGTCCATCCTGAAAAAGCGCAAGGATATGGCATATGGAGAGCGCGAACGCGACTTCCAGACATACCGGCGCGGCCGCTATGTCGAGTTCAATCTGGTGTTCGATCGTGGCACCCTGTTCGGCCTGCAATCGGGCGGCCGCACCGAGTCTATACTCATGTCGATGCCACCAGTGGTAACATGGCGCTACAATTGGCAGCCGGAAGCCGGCAGCCCCGAAGCAAAACTGACTTCCGACTTCCTGATTCATCGCGAATGGGTCTGAAGTGAAGG